>DCIM01000080.1:0-5720 GCA_002316005.1 Prevotellaceae bacterium UBA1726
CGACTATAGAACCAGCGAGTAGGGTGGTCTGCTTTATTTTCACTGCCATCACCGCAGGCTTGATATATTGCTTTTTCACCATGTCATTTATGATTTAATGATTTCTTGATTTGATGATTTTAATAAATCATCTGACCATTTGCGTTATACTTCTTGCCGTTCTTGATGATGACAATCTTGCCGTTCTCAATGAATTTACAATTTGACAATTTACAATTTACAATTTCATTGATTCCGTCGGCCTCGTCATCGACTACAAACATGATGCTCTTGGCAAAAACAGGCCAATAATTCGTTTCGATGTATGCACGGAAGGCTGGCAGATTGAATGCTTCCTCGCCCCACCAGAGTTTGTTCTGTGCCAAATAGTAATTCAGAATGAAATCATCATCATCTGGCGGACTGACAGTGATATCGTAGTACGAACCAATCAGACATATACTTGCCTCGTCCTGTGTGCCCAACTCTTTCCTGACCTCACTGCTGCTTGGTGTCTCAACGTTGTTGCCGGCTGCTGCCAGACTGACCATTGAGCAATCTTCGCTGGTCTTGAAGAAACAAGGCGTGTTGGCAGGCACAGCGTCAATCTTTTCCAAGTGCAGTTCTGCTTTTGTATCTGAACCAAACAGTTTTGTGAAGGTATAGAACTGCACATTCTCGTCGGAGGTGACAGGGAATGGAAGAACCAATGATGCCCAATTGCCTGGTTTCACAGAGCGCGAATAGGTTACGCCTTCAGTGCCAAAGGTTGGTCTGCTAAATTTGTCGATAGGCTGTGCCCACACTCCCTGACCATGATCGAGCAACTGGCTCACCTCGCCCAAGCGGAAGGTAAGTTCCGGCTTTGCCTCGCCATAACCAGAAGTGCCCGTGGTGCAACCTTCCAGATAGTAGCAGCGTGTGGTCATGGTTGGGTTAGTGGAAATATTGGTTGTTCCTAATATTCCACCTACATACTGGGCAAACATATTTTTTTCTGGAGTTACCATGCTTGTGTTATAGCAATCGCAAATAGGTGGTGTGAAATTGGAAAGAGCATCACCTTTGACAAAATATCTACCCAAGATACCTCCGCCCTCTGTCACTTTGTCGATAACACCGTATGATGCGTAGCAGTTGCTGATATGTGGAAACTCCTCGTTGGCAATATTCTCTTCATCCGCAATGGCCACTGCTGCAATGGAACCTCCGTATGCTGCATTGCCGAAATAGGATTCTGTGACGCCCACATTGCTGATGGAAGCATTTCCCTGGACTACGCCAAACAGACCAGCAACGGATGCTTGTTCTGTTGGGTCCATATAGAGACCGCTGACTACATGGTTATTGCCCACGAACTTCTTCTTGAACGGGAATTCATCTGTGCCAATAGGAATCCACTGACGGAATCCCTCGGTGTCGGCGGAGAGTGCTCCGTTTTTGAACACGAAGTAATTGTCCGCCAGGTCTGCCTGCATATCGATATTATGTTGTTCTTCACCGATTCTGACCTGTTCGGCGATGTAGTAGAGATGTCCCATCTTTGTCACCGACCACCAATCATAATTATGAGGGCACTCTTCGCCATGCACTTCTCCGGCCTTGCGTAAACAGATGCCATTCTCGTCGAAATCATGCTTTATAATGGCAGACTCTTCAAAAGGGATTATCTCGTTGTCATAGTAGTCGATAATCGTCTCCCGTTCGTCACACCAGCGGTAATGGTGGTGATAGACCACATGGTCACCATTGCGAATGAAGGAAGGATGTTCCTCCACGCCGACTTGTTGGTACCAAGCGCCTTCATGCGCACTTTCACTGCCCCAGCCACTGATCGATTCGTTGAGATAGAATGCCAACTGGCCCGATGTCACATCCTCGGCAGTGATATGGTTGTCGTCGTTCGAAGCGTTGATGTCATAGCAGCAACGCATATTGTAATTACCACGAATGATTGGTGCATCTTCCGAGTAACCGGTCACATTGCCTGCATTCCATGAGTAAAGAATTCCCGTAGCACCCCCGGCGTATCCGCAGAGCGATGCCGACTCGGTGTCACCCTTCACAGTACCCGTGTTGTAGCAATGGTCTATCGTCACATTGATTGTCGCTCCCTCTACGCTGAATGTACCGCCCAGAATGGCTCCTACATTCTTGTAGCCCGACACGAATCCCTCGAAACCGCAGTTTGTCAGGTTGAGCGTAGTGCTGCCACGCGAGCAACCCACGATGCCACCAGCACCCCATCCGCTTGAGCGCAGTACACATGTTTTGTCCATGATGATATTGCTGATGGTGGTTGTACCCGTCACGGTGCTGAAGAGTCCGGGCACAGTGCTGACAGGTTCCATCACCAGGTTCTTGATGGTGTGGTAGTTGCCCTCGAAGACACCCGTGTAGGGATGTTCGGTGGTGCCGATGCCCAGGAATGGGGTGGTATTGTCCTGGAAGTCGATGTCACTGGTCAGTTTGATCTCATTGTTGCTGAAGCTCTGGCCCCTGCTCAAGGCACGTGCCAGTTCCACCATATCCTGGCTGTTGTCTATATCCACATAATAAGCAGGGACATCACACACGCTGCCACATGTCTGGCAGATACCAAACTTGTTTGCATCTGTCGTGTGGTCTACGCCTGCGTTGTACAGGTTGCTGTAGCTGAATTTCTGGCTCTTGCAATCCCAGTTCTTGGTTATCTCGCCAGCAGCGGCTACCGGCACTGGATAGTGGGTGCCGAAACTGTTGCGGTCGATGTCCTGATAGTAGTAGCCTTGGTGCTTGTCATAGTCGGCGTTGTAGGTAGCGGTCCACTCGCCCGAAAGCACATATTCTCTGCCAAAACTGCCCTCTGGATAATCGCCATCCTCAGTCACGAAACTGTAGTAGTTGTCGTGTACTGATGGGCTGCCACTGGTGTCGCCATATATAGCACCCTGGTTTTCGCCTGCCGAACGATAGACATTGCCCCAGTTGGCACATTCGTAGAGAGCCTTGTTAGCGTCGTCTTTTGCAAATCTACCGACAATACCGCCGACTTCGCTTTCCTGGAACGTGGCAGTGCATCGCACAAGTCCAGTGTTGGCACAACGATGTATCTCAGTATCCTCGGCAAGTCCGACAATGCCGCCCAGATATTCTGCTCCCCTGATGAAGCCCATATTGAGGCAGCGCTCTATCTTTCCATTTTCAATTTTTGCCACGATACCACCCGTGCAGTCGTTGTCGTTCACCACTTCGGCTTTATTGATGCACGATGTGAACGAACTGCCAATAGATTCGCCTACCAGACCGCCAACAACGATTTCGTCAGCAATATACGAGCACTTACCCTCAAAGTGGCAAAGCGGTCCTGTTGTGCAATCAGTAAAGGAGTCGTTCTGCGAATAGCCGACAAGACCGCCCACACGACGGTTTACGGCATGAGGGGTGATTGTAGAAGAACCCGTGATGTGGATGTTCTCGTAGGTGCAGTTGGCCGAATTGCCCACAAAGACAGCACAGGTGTCGGTGTTTTGAGCAACCAACACATTGAAATTGCACAGTTCCAGATTCTTGAATGTGGCATTACGTGCATAGGAGAGCAGACCAACGTTGGTGTTCTCATTGTCATTGGCTCCATGTCCTCTCCACACTTGGTCACAGACAAAGTACATATTCTTCAGTCTATGGCCTTGACCATCGATTGAGCCATAGAAAGGCATGAGGCGCGAACTGAAGTTTGCCAATGATGAGTTGAGGTCGATGTCATCTTCAAGCACGATGTCGCTATACTGGTTGGCCAGCGCCTTGACGAAGTTTGACGCATGCTTGGTGTGTATCGTTGGGTCGATGCTCTGATCGGCAGTGATAAGTGAATCGCTGGCATGACCTAATGCAGGGTAATAGTCAACACCTAAGGTTTGTCGCCACACATTTTCACCGGCATACTTGTTGAGCAGAACGCCTGCCTCGCCTGTTGCCAACATCTTCAGAGTCACCTCTGCACAAGGGGGATTGTATATGGTGGTGTTTCTGTTGCTGACATACAAGTTGTGACTGATTTTGGTACCGTCTTCATATTCGCCATAGATGCATCCGAAAGTATCCGAGGTGCTGTTGCCACTGCTTACATTGCCGACATTGATGTTTGTCTTAAGGGTGCCACCTTGAATCTGGCCTACGATGCCACCAGTCTGCTCATAGCCCTTCACACATCCTTGGTTCATACAGTTTACGATTGACGGGTTGTCATCGCAGGCTTGTCCCACAATGCCACCAGCAAAAGCATCGGCACTGTAGATATATCCATAATTGGTGCATCGCTTTGTACTGCCACCTTTCATAAGTCCCACGATTCCTCCCACGTTGTCGTGGTCCTGCAATTTATAAATGGCCTTTGCAACCTCATAGGCTTCAATGACGATTGCCAAAACTGTACCTATGCCACGCCAGTAAGCTGAATTTGACATTTCGCCGGGCTCAATGTCTGCAGGAGAAGAAATATCATCATACAATTCAAGGTTTTTCTCGGCATATTCTCTTGGCGTCATCATATCAGGAAGAGTTTCCCACAGATTCTCACCTAAGGCCTCCCTTATTTCATTGATATATTGTTCGTGGCTAAACAAGGGGTCGTTCATATATTCCGTGATCTTTGCCTCGTAAACTTCATTCGGAGTCATCACAGGATGGGTCATGTCGACTCCACCTAAGAGCACAGAAACAGAACTTTGGTACATTTCAGAAAACTCCTGAGACAATCCTTTTCCTATCAGTCGGTCAATCTCGTCCGAGCCCAATGTAGGTGCAGACAAAGCTGAGAGTTTGCTGGAATTCTCAAATGCTTCAAAACCATCGATAGCCTTGTGGCTTACACTGCCATAGTTGTTGCAGAGTTCAAATGTGGTGCCATCGCTTTTTCCTGCAATACCGCCAATACAATCAGCATTGCCCGCAACCTGGGCTAAATTATGGCAGTCATAGAAGGAACTATTTTCGGCATAACCCACCAATCCTCCGGAGTAGGCATTGTCGATGCTACCTCGTGCAAAGACAGCACAACCTACGTGAGCCACCACTTTTTTGAAATTTGAGCCTATCGTCTCGCCACAGAAGACACCTGCATAACAGCTGTTGGTATAGATCCTACATTTGTATGCCTC
Organism: Prevotellaceae bacterium UBA1726; assembly: GCA_002316005.1. GTDB lineage: Bacteria > Bacteroidota > Bacteroidia > Bacteroidales > Bacteroidaceae > Prevotella. The sequence continues at coordinate 5,118 of DCIM01000080.1, forward strand.
AATCTCCTCGAAGGTTGAGTCATAGGCATGACAGAAGAGGCAAGCGCCATAACTGGCTGCCCCCAGCACATCGTCGCCATCTATGGTGATGTTGGTGAGTATGATACGCTCCATGCGGCACTTCGTGGCGTCTCGTGCCAACACAGCAGTGCCTTCGTTCGTGTCGATAAGACTTTCGTCCCAGTCAGGCTTGCTGTCTTTTATCTCAATGTCGTGGATATAGGCTCCCTCCATCTCCACAGCCAGCATCTCAGGAATGTTCATCAGTGCATAGTTAGAACACTTGTCCAGACGCAAGCTCGAGAGCGTTCCTGTGTATTTCTCACACCGGTCGCCCTCCTTAAAACCGCTGAGGTCTATATCAGCCACGATGCATATATTGTCGTTTGCCTTCCAATGCTCGATGAATTCTTCGGCAGTACTGACAAAATAGGTTTTTGCCTTTGCCTCCGACACACCCATCAAAAGCATGACACAGCATGCCATGACGAATCTAAAAGAAAGTTTTTTTATTTCCATTTATTATAAATCCAAATGTATTTTTAGCCCGATTCTTTGGGGCAGATTAGTTTTACATGGCGAAATTACAAATTATTCTTCACA
>DCIM01000080.1:5744-16576 GCA_002316005.1 Prevotellaceae bacterium UBA1726
CCATATTCGCAAAATTGTTGTTTTTTATTGTCTTTTTTTGCTTTTTCTGCTTTTGTTTGCATTAATTATGCTACCTTTGCACATGCTCTCCTCTATGAGGATAGAAGGGGAATTCTGCTTGAATATTAACAACAAAAATGATGAAAAGACTATTGATTTTTTCGTTGATGCTCCTTTGTTCACAGATGGCATTGTTCGCTCAGACGAATGACATTGTTCCATCTGGCTATACAGAATTGGACGAGTTCGTAAGCAAATGCAAGGCAGAACATGTCACTGCCTTGGGCTATCCTGGCAACTATGACAGCAAACTGGAGGATTTCTATAAATGGTACACCGACAATAAGATGGAGAACATCCTTATCAATAATGCCGGCGATCCTTTCGAAGAACCCGGAGCCCTTTCCTCTGCAAAATTCGAACGCGAGGTGATAGAAACTTTTGCACCGCTTTATGGCTTCGATCTTGACGACCTCTGGGGAATTGTGACGATGAGCGGAACAGACGGCAACAACCATGGAATCTATTTCGGATATAACTACCTGAAGAAGATTACCGGAAAGACTCCTGTAGTGTATGTCTCCGACGAGGCTCACTACAGCAACTACCGCCTATGCGACTTGCAGAATGTGGATGTCTGTCTGGTCAAGAGCAACGACATGGGACAGATGCTTCCGGAGGAACTGGAAAAGGCGCTCGACACATCACGCCCTTGTCTGATGATCTATGCTATGGGCTCTACCTTCAAAGGAGCCATTGACAATCAGGCAGAACTGAATAAAGTTCTTGAGAACCACCCCGAAATGAAGATATACCGTCATATCGACGCAGCTCTCTTTGGTGGATACCTGCCATTCACTCAGTACAAGGCGTTGGTCGATCGAAAAGAGGTGCCTTACGAGTCTATCTCCATCAGCGGACACAAATTCTTTGGCATCGACAACCCATGCGGACTCTTCATCACCACACGCGAAATCTACGACAACCAAGTGTCCTACGACGTTGAATACCTCAACACCAACATGCGAATGATCAACTGTTCGCGCTCAGGAACCGAACCGCTGAAATTCTGGTGGTTGCTTAAGACTGTCGGCATCGAGGGATGGACCGCCCAGGCTACTACAATGATGGAGAACACTGCCTATCTATACCAAGAACTACAGCGTATCGGATGGCCATGCTGGAACAACGAATACAGCAATACCGTCTTCTTCAAGCGTCCTGTTGCCGAACTGTGCAACAAATACAACCTGGCATGCCGTGTTGACGAGCGATTTGGAGGCGATCTGGCTCATGTCGTTGTGATGCAACATGTGAAGAAAGATATTATCGACCAGTTCATCAAAGATCTGCAGGAGTCAGCCGCATCCGTAGAGGCCGTTCCTCAATCCACAGCGAATGCCAATGCCACCCTCTACAACCTTGGAGGCGTAGCCGTAACCGACGATTACAAAGGAGTTGTTATCACAGACAACAAGAAAGTCCTGCGATAACAACCTTCCTGACTTATCTTCCCTCACTGATCATCATCCGCCTTTGCCATATGAAAGCATAAGCACCAAAGCACAAGAATGATGATACATCTATCATTTTCAAATGTTTATTTGTTATTGAGCGAAGTGACGCGAAGCTCGTCGAGGAGAGCCTGGTTCACTAAGATATTCATATTTTCAACAGCATCGGCAAACTCGAGACTCACTACGTGGCGGCCCTTTGTAAGGTTCACGATGCAAGCATTGCTCCAGCCCCAGTTGTTCCACTCGTCCTCGCCACGCTGAGCAAAGACGCTCACACCTACCTGACGACCATCGACAGAGAGGATGCGCGAAGCACACTTGTTTTCGCTTGTGGTAGACCCGCTGCCGTTTGCATAGCGCCAGTCTATGGCATAGCGACCGTCAGCAGCCACCTCAACAGGGATGCTGATGAGAATGTTTTCATTGCGAGTAATCATTGCCATGTGGTTGTGGGCACCTGATACATCCACGCCCTCGAGAGTTGGTTCTTCACTGCGCTGCTGTGTCTTGCCAGCCTCGCCACCACCACCTCCAGCACTTTCCTTTACCGACTTGCGGAGAGGGTTGAAAGGCATGGCATAGTCCTCAACCTGATAAACCTGCGACTTTGTTTTATAGTTAAGCGGTTCGCTGAAGAAACCGCGATAGCCCTCGCTGCTTACGCCCAGAACGGCATATTCGCCTGGGAGAGAAAGATCATACAAAACCTCTGTGCCAGTGGCTGTCACATGGGCAAGTTCGGCACCATTGCGGAGAACGATATACTCGCTAACGCCTTCCTCTGCCTTCCATGAAAGACTGTTACCATTGAGAGCTACAACAGGAGTGAGAGGCTGGTAGGCGTTCTTCTTCATAATCATCTTCATTGGAGCAGGCTGACGGTTGCACAGCACCATTTCGACAGTGTGCTCGCCCTCGATGTCGGCAGCAAGGAATGGAGCACACTCAACGCCGTCAATGCGGAATGACTGCAGTTCATTGCCGAAACCGGTAACCGACATGTTCAGAACAGCCTTACGATACTTGAAGTTCCTGAGCGTACGATTGGCCTTAAGTGTCTTTGGCACGAAAGGACGGAAGTGGATACCGTCGAGTTCGTAGTTCACACCGAAGTAGATATTTGGAACAATGGCAAGGTCGGCAGCCACACTCCACAACTGGCGTGGCGAGTTGATAGCAAGACCCTTGTCGTTGCCATCGTAGATAACCATATTCTCAAGGTTGGTGAGGTTCATCGCTGCCAGACGGTAGATTGAAGAGATGGCATGAAGAACCCCCTCCTCATTGCCCACCTTAGCCTGTGCCTTCATCCAGTAGGCCTGTGTGAATGGCCACATTGCGTCGTTGTGGTAAGGATACTGGTCGCGTAGCTGTGGGTAGAAGTCTGGTGTACCGAACGGCTCACTGATCATGCTTTCGCTGATACGACGCTGACGCTCAGGTGAAGCGATGTCCCAGAGGATGGCAAAAGACTCACCGAGAATCTCTGGCATTGGATGAGCCACGAGATTGTTGCGACCATAGAGGTAAATCGAATAGAGGCCCTTGTCCTCAAGCCAGAGGTTGCTGTTCATGCCTTCGCGGAGTTCATCTGCCCAATGGTCGTATTTCTTTGCCCATTCAGTTTGTCCTTCAAGACGGCAAATCTCGGCAAGTATACGCTGTGAACGATAATGAATGGCATTGGTGCCCATTGGTTCACTGTTGTAGATGTCAACAGGCTGAGCCCATGCCGGATACTCCTGCTCACGCCAGTCGAGCCATGATGTCTCACCGTGCATGAGTTTTGTTGCAGAGTCGAAAGCCACTACGTGGTCGTCCTCAACAGTGTTGCGGATGATTGGGAAGATACGGTCAAGCCACTGCTTGTCGCCTGTAACGAGATACACCTCCCAGGCAGCAAGCACCCATGTCACACGATCGGTAGAGCAAGGCCACGCACCGCCAGTACCAGTATCCTGGATGATACGGTTATTGGCATTGACCTTTGCAAGAAGCGACTTGCGGCACACTTCAGGACAGAGCTGGGCAAGAGAATGAAGAATAGAATATGACACATCACGAGTCCACACGCCTCCCCAATATACTCCTGTACGATAAGTAGAGTCTGGCTCAATAGCTTTCTCACTCTCTTCGAGACTGAGGTTGAAGAGTGCGTTGTCGATGATGAGAGACGACTCGTAGTGAGGCAAGGCAGAGATGTCGAGCGACAGTTTCCAATGCTCTGGGTCAATACCTGTCGGCATCTTAGGCATATAGTTCGGAGCGTTCGATGTCCACTCGCTGCTGTAGTTGCTTATCAGTTCGGTAGCGCTCTTTGCTTGTGCCTTCATCTTACCCTGAATGAACTGATTTCCTTTCCACTGATATGAGTCAGTCTTGTAGATAGTCTGGGCGTGAAGATTGCCAGCAAGAAGAAGTACCGCCGCCCCAAGTGCAGTCTTCAGAGAGTGATTTCTGTTTCTCATATTCAATTTGATTTTTGTTATTACTTATAGTCCATCGAATCCCACATCGACGACTTCGAGCCAGCACCGACATCTTCGTTGGCATCTTCATCATGATAGCTAAACGAACCGGCAAAGAGCTTTGAAGGACAAATCACTCGTGTTATCACAGTAGGAGTGACATATATTTTCTTTTTCATTTTCTTTCTTATTCTTTGATATTATTCGGAACGATGGTCTTTAGGGTTGCCAAACATGAACCAGATGTAGAATGTTGTACCGACGCTCACATGATCCCATTGTGACACATCACCTGATTTACTCATAATTCTTGACATAAGATCCCAAGCTTTATTATCAAATTCATTCTTGTAGGCGGTGTAAGCATCTTTAAACTCTACTACTGAGGAGTTCCAGCCGCCATTGTTTACAACCGATTTAACATAGTCGCTGTTAGATTGTGGCACTACCTTATCGTTAGTGAAATGGAATACAGTCATTTTGATTGTTGGTTTCCAACCTTTAGTCAAATCATTCTTTCCCACTGCGCGAATAAAGCATTTATACTCGTTCGACTCGGTGTTGAACTGTAGAATTTTCTTGCCATCAACATAAGTGGTCTTGATCATCTTGTCAGAGAGCATCTGGTCGAAAGTATAGATGCCTTTTACCCAAATCATGTCGTTTACCTCGGCCATTGTGTATTTCTTGCTTTTCAAGGCCTCTATACATCCTGTTGCGAGGAGCTCTGGTGTAAAGTAGTCCTCCATCTTTACTGTGTGCATGCAGTCTTTCTCGTAGGCATCAAATGTAGCGATGAGCATAAGTGGGAGCGCACTTGGATAGGCCACTTTCTCGCCTTTGTTTGCCCAGTCGAGATATGTTTGCATGGTTACTAATGGCGAATAAGGTCCATCGCCGCAATAGGTGTGGCGCAGATTGATTGTTTTCTTAATATTGGCAGAGGTACACGTCTCATAGTATTTTTGGCATGCCATTGCCACGCTGCCTCCTTGCGAATAGCCGAGGAACAGACTGAAGAATGAATCTTCAAAAGTCAGTTTAACAGTATTCTTCAAATAGTATATGGCAGCGACATAGGCATCAATACAGTTTCGTGCTGTCACATCCTGGATGAGATAAGGATGGGTAAGGTGTGAACTGATGCCATATCCGCAATAGTCAGGACATACAACCATACAATTCTCATCGCCCATGGCACTGATTGCACCATCAGTTGCACTTGGCCCAGAAGGACTTTCCTGAAGCGATGCCACTGTTGGGTGACAACTCAGCAGACCGAACGTTATGTCGTCCATGCTATCATCGGTGTAGATAACAGCCGAAGCAATGATGTTATTGTTATTGGCATCAACAGTGTTGTATAGTATCTTGTATGTATAATGATATGATACAACTCCACCAGCATCAAGAATGCTTGCCTTGTGTGGACCGTTGCTCGTCGAATCGCCTTGTGCATAAGACGTAGCCTCGTGAGGTTCCAGATAGACATCGGCCAGTCTTACTCCATATTTCCTACACTCCTCGTCTTCTGCAGCTTTGGCGTTAAGTGCCTCGATATATTGTGCCTTGCTGGCTGGATTGGCAAGGCACGCCTTCAGTTCCTCTCCTCTTAGAACCTGTGAGCGTTCAGCGCTATTCTGGGCAAATGATGCCATCACTGTGGTCATCATGCATATAGTGACAAAAAATATCTTTTTCATTATTTCGCTATAGTTTTCTTGTTGTCAATAATATAGATATTGTTCTTGCGAACATCATTCACCTTCCTGCCTTCAATGTCGAAGATTACCGATTCTCCGTCTTCATCTTCCAAGATGCTGTTAATGCCAGTATCTACAGGTAGTGTGAATGCCTTTACGCTGCTTGCCCCGCCAAGAGCCGAACCCTGGATATATGCTTTGTTGGCACCAAGTGTCTTGCTTGCACCGTATTTGTAGAATCCTACGTCCTTGTAATCGGCGTTGCAACTCAGCACATAGACGAAGCCACATCCGTCAGTGCATAGTTCCGAGACAGGAGTGTCAATTGCCACACCCTTGAGAATGTTATTCTCATAGGCTTCAGTGTCGGTGCTGCCATTTGTAACCATTCGCATCTTGAGTTCTGTGCCAGCCTTTGCCTTGATAAGCACAGCCTCGCCTTTGTTGATGATGCCGTCCGAAACCTTGTGGAGTTCAAGTTCATGACTATCGTCGCTGACTGTACCCGTGATGGTATAAACCTCAGCTTCCAGACCACCATTCTCGGTAGAAGCGATTTCAAAGTCGCTCAGTTCATTGTAGAATGTGGTGTAGCCCTCAAGATACTGGTTCGGAGTAACCATAGCGTGACTTGGTAGTAACTCGTTCTGGAATTCTTCATCGCTGAACAGACGAACAGACAAATTTGGGTACCAACCATCTGATTCTATTGTCGTTCCATACGCAGGAACTCTGTAATCAGCGCTGTTTATTCGCTTTAGGCAACCATGATCACAAACGTAGGTGTTTACATCAGAAGTTCTTTCATGGAAATAATAATTCAGGCCATAAACAGTAAAACAAAGATTACGATCGGCCATAATAGCACTTTTGCTTGGATTCTCAATCCTTATGTCATCTCTCTCGAACAGCGATAATGTACCCTTTAGTTCTGTTTCGTGATGCTTGTTTATCACGAGTAGCGACACACCTGTCGGTAAGATATCTATTTCGTCAAGATTCAGTTTCTGCAGACAGATGTTGGATATGCTGTCGGCAGTATGGGCTGCGGTCGCCGACAACTGGTAAATGGTAGCGTCAGGACCGAAGTAATAACTGCTGATAGAGAATGGCGGAGTAAAAATAAACACAGAATCTTCGCCTTCGCTCAACGTCATACTCAGAACATTGGCACTGCCAGTAATATATTCTGTTGAATAACGGTCGATATCAATCTTTGAGGTCGTGATATACTCTTGGTCATTGTATAACGACCATGGCAGTTCGTCAGAAGCGTTGTATGTACCGCATTGTATTATTTTGGTGTTTTTCCTTGAGGCATCATTGAAAGCCTCATTCTGCACTGTCTTTGGCGAGTGCGAATAGGTGTAGTTCACATATACCGTCTTCTTGCCGCTGGCAAAAGCATAGTCTTCCAATTCCACATCGTCGTTGATAACAATCAGGTTAATGTTTGTATCACCACTGAAGGCATTTTTGTCAACCTTGACATCTCCAATGAGTGAAACCTGTACGATACCAGTGCAATTGCTGAAGGCATAGCTCTCTATCTCTGTGCCGATTGAAGTAGTGAGACTTATATCCTTGAGGTTGGCATTGTCCGAGAATATTCCCTTGGAAATCTTTCTCAGATGATCACCCAGAATCACCGTGTTACAGGCAGGGATAGGGTTGCTGCCATCGCTGTTCTTGACCTTACGGTCGAAATAGATGAAGGTGGCCTCGTCAAAATTGTCTTCGTCATAATTCACAAGTTCCCTGTCAATGGAATTGTTATCGCCGTAGAAATAGACACTCTTCACAGTGCTGTTAAATCCGGCAACACGGTCGAAACAGTCTTTGCCGACAGTTTCAAGCGATGGCGGCAACTTCACGGCAATAAGTGCGTCACAATCAAAGAACGCCTGATCCTTGAGAGACTTCAAACTGGTGCATTGGCTCAAGTCGGCCACATCCAGTTCGTCAGCGTCATTAAAGGCATCAACTCCGATATACTCAAGCGATGTACAACCCGCAAATGACACATTTTTCAGTGACGAGTTGTTCATAAAGGCCTCTGTCTCAATATATTTCAGGGAAGAACAATCACTGAGATCAACACTCTCCAACTTATCCATGTTGCAGAACGCTTCCACGCATATCTGCTTCAACTCACCACAATGGCTCAAATCAACAGTCGTACAGTTGTCGCAATCGTGGAAGGCGTAATCATGAATGACTGACAGTGAATCACATCCCGAGAAATCTACAGTAGTGAACTTATCACAGTCGTTGAAGGCATATTTATATATATGCTTTAGGTTTGTGGCTTTCGACATGTCGAGTGTTGTAAATTTCTCACAACCAGCGCAAAGATAGTTTGGGATACTCCTCGCTCCGGGACCAATAACCAATTTCTCCAGGTTTGTATCCTGGAATGGTTTGTCAACATCATTATTGTTAATCAATAGAGTACGACCAAGATAACACTCCTTCAGATTATCACAATCATAGAAAATTTCGTCATCAAAAAAAAATCCTTCATCAAACCCGACATGAAGGTCATCGTCTCCATCCTCAAAAATCACCTTTTTCAGTCCATCGGCATTACTGAAAGCGTTGTTCTCAATCCATTTTATGGAAGCAGGGATGGTTAGTTCCGTAACACTTGTGTTGTCCTTGAAAGTATAAGGGGCAATAGTGAGCACGATGTACTCAGTTCCCCCATGTTCCACTTTCGAAGGAAGTGTGACAGCCCCCGAGAGGCTGCAACCACAAACTTTCACGCAACCAGCGACAGAGGAATAACAAAAACTGAAATTCCCCGACTTGAAAGCAACTGTTGGCTCGTCTGGCTGTGCCCACGCAGTCATTGCCATCATCAAAATGACAACAATAGTGAATATTCTTTTCATTTCCATTTATTATAAATCCAAATGTATTTTTAGCCCGATTCTTTGGGGCAGATTAGTTTTACATGGCGAAATTACAAATTATTCTTCACACGCGCAAGCACATTTTCCAATTTAACTATCCATATTCGCAAAATTGTTGTTTTTCCATCAATTCCCCCCCCCCTCAGGGGATTATGGCTTTTAACTTGCTATTAAAATGCAGGGGGGGGGATTGCATCAGGGCGTATGAGTTTTATTTGTAGAGTGGGGCGGAGAGCAATATAAAGCCGCTTTCACCGAGTGTGTGGGAAAGTCATTCCAATGGAATGATGCGGTCATTTCAATGCAGAGAGGGTGTCATTTCAATTAAATGATGCCATGAAACCAATGCAGAGATGGTATGAAACCAACGTGGAGTTGCCATGAAACAACTGAAATGACAAGGGTAAAAGCACGGAGAGTGTAGAGTGTGTATGATGTAATTACGAAATTTTAGAAAATAATAATTAGGCAATTAATCGTCGGTTAACTGATGGCGTGATTTTATTTATAAAAAAGTAGGAATGCACACTACACATATTGCACAAAAAAAAGAGCGTAATAATTACGCTCTTTAATCATATTGTTTTGAAGTTTAGAATGCAAGTTCAGGGTCCTCTCGCGCTGCTTTTTCTACGGCTTCTTTCAAGGCCTCTCTTTCGAGTCTGTCGTGTTCTTCTTTACCTGCCTTTTTGCCTTCTTGTTCTCTTGTAGCCTGGAGTATTTCCCAAACATAATACTTATTTCCGGAAGAGCATCTTTTAGTAAGGATTCCCATCTTCTTAAGAGCTTTGCCAATATTTGTGTTGTTTACAGCAGGGTCGCGGCACCAGTTGATTCTTTCTCTGATGTCGGCAATCGTTACGAAGATGCCCGTTTCAGTTAATTCTGGCATACGATAGTATTTGCTGATAAGTTCCACGCATGTATCCGGTTTAGTATATAGCTTGTTATACTCTTGGATGCATCTAATTTCCTTGGCGTTTGGGCGATAGGACGAAGGGCTTTCATTCTCAATAATCCACCTTGCCTGAGCATAGGCACCTTCGTAGGGAAGTGGATGCTCGTTGATATCGCGTGAACCGACAACTGACACCGATATGTAGCGACGGTCATTATTATTGTTTGCAAGATACTGCATTTCGTTGCAACTGCCAATGAAAGATGCTTTTCTCATTCGCTGCTTTCTTGTGCGAGCATAAGCTGCACGAACATCGCTTCTATTGCTTGAGATGATAGCCTTCAGAGTGTTGACGAGCTTTTCCATGACCTCAAACTCATCGAATATAACCAATGCACATTCGGACATTGCAATCAGTTGGTCTTTGTCCATCTTGTCAGAAGGGAAGATGGTGTGGCTATACTCCTTGAGTGCTTCAGGAAGGCATATCTTGCAGAAGAATGTCTTTCCGATAGACGCTGGCCCCACAAGGACTACCATCAGCTGGTTGTCGTCGGTTCGACCCAACCAGAGCGCAACCATCGATATGAACCACTTCTTTAGGAGTGGCATGCAAAATGCTCTAACCTCAGGACTCTCGAATTTGAAGTAGTCGAAGAATTCCTCAATGTAGTCGGTCTGTTGATCCCATTCGTCAAGATTCTCGATGTACTCCTTGAAAGGGTTGTAGTCGTCGGTGTAGTCTCTTGAACTGATGAATGCACTGAAGTCGGTTTGATTCATTCTCACTCCGCCTGTTTTCACTCTTGTGTAGAGGGTGTTGAAGTCGCGGTCGTCTAATCGTTTCCATTCGCCAACGCAATTGCCGTATTCGTCAACCTCGCGAATCTCTATCATGTCGGTGATGACATTGAAACGAAGTTTTACACAACCAGAAATTATCTCCAATGCTCTCTCCGTGGATTTGGCAGAGTCGTTTCGTCTCTCCTCGTCGCTCTTGCGAGGACGTCCACGATGTGTTTTCAATTCTTCTGGCAGGCTGATATCTATGCCGTTTTTCTTGGCAATGTCGAAGAACGAAGCAATGGAAACCTGATTCCTACTTGTCTTAAGACAATGGGTGAACTTTTGATCGCAGTCTTCATTGTGATATCTGCCATTCATGCAACTGACATCATGGAACAGCTTTCTGCCATTTTCGCCTAACGATGCAAGCGAGAAACATATAATGACCCAGTCGTTAAAATCGGCAGTGATGTCGATTCCTTGTGCAACAATCTTGTCAACAACACTCTCTGCGTGCTTGAATTGTAGTTAGTAACGCAAAAGTA
>DCIM01000067.1 GCA_002316005.1 Prevotellaceae bacterium UBA1726
ATGGTTGTCTTGAGCGACTTCTCCGCCTTCTCTTGATGAACAACTTCTATACGATTGCCCGACGTTTCGACTGGCATATTATTATTCTGCTTCACATCAGGAGAAGCCCATAGGGTAAGACCTACAATGAAACCAATACCTATCTGGCCTACAATCTTATAGCGACCGCTGAGTCCGTCCTTGTTCTTGCGGAAAATCTTGATAAAGTCGTCCATTCCTCCAAGGAAGCCCAACCATACGGTTGTGACAATCATCAGAAGAAGATAGACATTACGCAAACGACCAAGCAAAAGCACCGGAACGAGAATGGCAACAATGATGATTATACCACCCATTGAAGGCACGCCTACCTTCGAAGTGCCAAACGGATCAATGTTCACATCACGGGCTGTTTCTGTTATCTGCTTCCTCTTGAGGAACTTGATGAATCGCTCACCAAACCACATTGAGATGAGAAGTGACAATATCAACGCCAGCAAAGCGCGGAAAGAGATGTATCCCCACATGTGAGAACCACTGATTCCAAACTGCTCGAGAAATCTAAAGAGATAGTATAGCATATATTAATGTACGATGTTATGATGTACGATGTACGATTTCCAAACCAATATGATTCTATTTAAAGACCGAAGGCTGCACGAACCTCCTCCTTATCGTCAAAGTGATGCTTCACATCTCCGATGATCTGGTAGTCCTCATGTCCCTTGCCGGCAATGAGAATAACATCACCCGGCTTAGCAATTACTGCAGCAGTACGGATTGCCTGACGACGATCGGTGATACGAAGGACATTGCGTTTCTGATCTTCGGTCAAACCAGCCTCCATATCATCAAGAATTGCCTCAGGGTCTTCCTTGCGAGGATTGTCTGATGTAAGGATAACCTTATCACTTGCCTTTACTGCTTCCTGAGCCATGATTGGACGCTTTCCCTTGTCACGATTTCCGCCACAACCGCAGATTGTGATGAGAGTGCCCTTACCATTCATCACATCGCGCAAAGCCTGAATGACATTGATGATAGCGTCAGGAGTATGAGCGTAGTCAACAACGGCAGTAACTCCCTCTTTGCTACGGATTGGGTCAAGGCGTCCGCTTACACTCTTAAGAGTGCTGAGTACGAGAAGCACATCCTCTGGCGACTTGCCCAACATAAGAGCCGCACCATAGACAGCAAGGAGATTGCTGACATTGAAGCGACCAATGAACTGAACTCCGACCTCTCGACCGTCGATATCAAGGTACATTCCCTCGAAATGGCACTCAAGAATACGGGCTTTCAAATCTGCCATAGAGCGTACGCTGTAGGTTTTAACTGTCGCCTTGCAGTTCTGAACCATCACCATTCCGTTCTTGTCATCAGCATTTGTGATGGCAAAGGCATCTTTTGAAAGTCCGTCGAAGAACAACTTCTTAGCGTCACGATAGTTCTCGAAAGTCTTGTGATAATCGAGGTGGTCGCGTGTAAGGTTGGTGAAGATTCCGCCCTGGAACTTCAATCCACCGATACGCTTCTGCTGAATAGCATGTGAAGAGCACTCCATAAACGCATACTCACATCCAGCCTCCACCATACGAGCAAGAAGCATGTTCAGCTCTATCGGGTCAGGAGTGGTGTGGTCGGTTGGAATGGCCTCATCCTCGATATAATTGCAAACCGTTGAGAGAAGGCCAACCTTATGGCCCATCTTACGGAACATATTATATAATAATGTAGCAATTGTTGTCTTGCCGTTTGTGCCAGTCACACCGACGAGTTTGAGTTTCTCAGTTGGACGACCATAGAAAACAGTGGCAACAGGACCTACTGCATCCTCTGTCGAAGCAACCTTCACATATGTGACACCTTCCTTCTGCTCCTCAGGCATGTCCTCGAGCAATACAGCAACAGCACCGAGTTCCTCTGCCTTTGGAATGAATTTGTGTCCGTCAACCTGAGTTCCCTTCATTGCAACAAAGAGATGCCCGTCAGCAATCTTACGCGAATCAATATTCACGCCAGTGATTTCAACATCTGTTGAGCCTACGACTTCAAGGGTTTTGATTCCCTTCAACAAATCACTTAACTTCATACAACTATAGTTTTATTTATGCATTACTTTCTACTTGCAGTTCAAGAGCGCAGAGTGTTCCTCGCTTGAACTTTGTTCCTGGGGCGAGGCTTTGCTTTACAACCTTACCTCTACCGGCCAGTTTCACCTTCAATCCTTTGCTTTCGAGCAGATAAACTGCATCTCGAGCACCCATTCCTGTTACATCAGGAACAATTGCGTTACCCTGAACAGGCTTGCGCTTTATATGGATTGTGTTACCCGATTTCTCGCCAACACCCCATATTGGGTTACCTGTGGCATAAGAGCCATTCCAATCTGCGCGTGCCTTGAAACCGAGATTGTTCAGTACATAGTCAGCAGCAAGGATGTTTCCCGGCTTCACATCCGGCATTGGGTCAGAGTCGCCTCTCTTTGCCTGCGACAATTCAAGAGCGAGATCGTGTGCCATAACACCTTCTGCGATATTGTGGAATACTACTCCACTCATACCACCACCCGAAGCAGGAAGGCCCCACTTCTTGATGCAGACAATACAAGAATACTTTGCATCCTCACCCGGAGGGCCGAAATAACCTGCAAAACTGAGCCAGTAGCCAGTTGTTCCACTCTTATATCCGGCACTACCCATTGAAACCTGTGCAGTTCCTGTCTTACCCGAAACAGGGAATGTCTTACTTCCCGCCTTCTTTCCAAGACCCTGACTTACCACATGACGAAGTACCGTCTGCATTGTCTTGATAGACTCTGGATTCTTAGTGATACATTCCTTCAATACCTCAGTAGGGAACTCCTGAATCACCTGACCATCCTTCATTACTGCTTTGACGAAACGAGGTTTCACCATCTTTCCGTTGTTGGCAATGGCATTGTAGAATGTGAGGGTGTTGATTGGAGCAATCTGAGTACCATAACCGATACTCATCCAAGGCAACTGTGTCTTATCCTCCACTCCACCGTGGACATTGCGCTTTACCCTTGGTACATTTGGATGTTTGTAACCAATGAGTGGCAAATGCAAATCCTCAAGGATTCCAAGTCGGCGGATTCCAGCGATGAAGTCTTCCGGACGAGATGCATACGCATTATCAATGACAGTACTTACACCAATATTCGAACTCACCTCAAGCGAACGGGCAACATTAATGTCACCATAACCGCCCTGAGTAGCCCAGTTGTGGTCCTTCATCTTACGGCTGTGCATCTCAACAACGCCACCATAGGTGTGGATAATCTTGCTTGTATCACACTTTCCCTCATCAAGGGCAAGGAGGATGGACGCTGGCTTGAACACAGATCCCGGCTCACAGGTGTAACTGATGGCATTGTTCATAATCTCGCGATACTCACCATCCGCACATTTCATCATGTTCACAATGGCTTTCACGTCACCAGTCTTCACCTCCATAAGGATAGCGACACCCATCTCGCCGTTTACCTGAGGAAGTCGCAACTCATCAAGGAGTGCTCGTTCGGCAAGGTCCTGCATATTCACATCAATAGTCGTAACGACATCTGCACCATTTACGGCAGGCATATCGACAATTGAAAGGAACTTGTTGCGCACCTTACGACGATGCATTATACCATGCTGACCACGAAGAAGGGTATCAAACGAGAGCTCAATACCACAGCGGGCAGTATCCTTTGCACCAAACATCTCACCAATTGTACGCGCACCACTTGAGCCGTTAGGACGAACTCGGGCATTGTACTCCTCTGTGTAGAAACCACCTTTGTAGGATGTGAGGTTGAAAATCGGAAGGCTCTTAACCTCCGAATATGTTGAGTAGTTTACTCGTTTG
The DNA here is from genome assembly GCA_002316005.1 of Prevotellaceae bacterium UBA1726. Lineage (GTDB taxonomy): Bacteria > Bacteroidota > Bacteroidia > Bacteroidales > Bacteroidaceae > Prevotella. Next base: position 3,856 of record DCIM01000067.1, read on the forward strand.
TTCCACAGTTTGCAACGCTTCGAGTTTGTTTCCTTTCCTTTGTCAAGGATTGTGCGGAACTCAGCGGCTGTGCGTGTAGGGAAGATTTTGTGAAGTCCGTTGCAGATGACATCAACACTATCTGCCCAAAGGGTGTCTGTCTTTGAGTTGTGCATAGCGTCAAAATCGACAAAGAGCATGAACTCAGGAAGTGATGAAGCCAGCAACTGACCATCACAGCTGAGGATGTCGCCTCGTGTCGGTTTGATTGGCACACTGTCTTTCTTCACACGATCGGCCACCTGCTGCCAGTAGTCGCGCTTCACAGTCATGATGTAGCTTGCCTTAACGACAACAGCAATCGCCAACAACGCCATAATAATGACGAAGAAGGTATAGCGCGGAATGATTTTTTCGTTTTCGAACTTGCTCATCTTACTCTGGTACTTTTATATAATATGGTGGTCGGTCGGATATTTTCAGGAGGCTGTCGTTGTTCAACTTCAGCATGTCGAGAATCTTACTCTGGCGAGTGCGCTCTGTGAGTTCACTCTTTGACGAGAGGGCCTTGAACTTGGCATCTTTCAGCACTTTCGTCTTTTTGTCAATCTCAACAATGTCCTGCTGATACTTGTATCTTTGGGCGATATAGACAATCAGGAAGAAAGTGATGAGAAGGAAAAGCCATATCTGGCGTCTTACAATCTCGGCGGTGAGGATATCGCCAAACACTACCTTGCGAAGTGTGATGCCGTTTTTGATTTGTGGGACATCTTCCTCGGCTACTGTCTCCCTAATCAGCTGCTGCAATGAAGGAGTTTCGGATGCAGGCTTTTCCACAACGGTTTCTTGTTCCTGCTGTGGTGTTTCCTCGCCAACTGTCACCTTCAACTTTGGCTCGGCTTCTGTCTTTTCTATTTCCTTCATTTCTTTTCTGCTATTCTAAGTTTGGCACTACGGCTTCGCGGATTCTGTTCCTGTTCGTCGGCCGAAGGCACTATTACCTTATTATTAATTAACGCGTATGGAGTCTCAATCCTTCCGAAGAAGTCCTGAACCACTTTTCCTTCGATGTTTCCTGTCTTCATCACATTCTTCACCATTCTGTCTTCGAGCGAATGATATGTGATTACTGACAATCGGCCACCAGGGCGAAGCAACTCCGTACATCCCAAAAGCATCTCTCTGAGGGCGTCCATCTCGTGGTTCACTTCAATTCGGAGTGCCTGGAAGAGTTTTGCCATATCTTTCTTCTCGCGTTCTTTCTTGAAGAGTGGTTCAACGGCTGAGACGAAATCCTGTGTGGTGAGGATTGGTTTCTGCTGACGAGCCTTGACGAGAAGTGAGGCAATTCGGCGAGCCTGTTTCAGTTCTCCATAGAGATAGAAGATATCAGCCAGATGTTCCTCTGTGTCTTCATTCACAATGTCGGCTGCTGTCTTTCCTGCTCGTTTGTTCATTCGCATATCGAGCGGAGAGTCGAAACGGAAGGAGAAGCCTCGTGTCTCATCGTCGAAATGATGGGATGAAACTCCAAGATCGGCCAGAAGTCCGTCAATCTGCTCTACTCCGTGATAACGCATCCAGTTTTTCAGATAGCGGAAATTGCTTCTAACGAATGTAAAATGCTCATGAGGCTTGATGTTGGCCTCTGCATCCTGATCCTGATCGAAACTGTAGAGATGTCCTCCGCCCGCTTCTATTATCCTTCGGAGAATCTCGCGCGAATGACCTCCTCCACCGAAAGTGACATCTACATAGATGCCGCCTTTGTGGATATTCAATCCGTCAATACTCTCGTGAAGGAGAACCGGAACATGATATGTCTCTACTATTTTCACCATCTTTCGTCCTTTCTGCCTTTACTCCGGGATGTTCATTATCTCTTCGAGTGCCTTACTGAAGTCGTCTGCCTCCATAAATGGCTTTTCTGTAAGGGTGGTACTCCAGATTTCAATGGTATCGCCCATACCGACAAACTTCACCGATTGCTCTATCTGTGCCATCTGCATATATCGCTTTGGCATGAGGAAACGGCCGTTTCCGTCGAGCGAGAGTAATTCAACATCACTAACGAACTGACGGAAAATCTGCTGATGTGCAGCATTCCAACGCGACAGACGAGAACGCAACTCGTCCATCTGCTGATTCCAGACACTTTCAGGATAGAGCACGAGGCACTGCTGGAAAACATCCTTACGAAGGACGAGATTCTCTTCGCCCGATGCCTGGAGCACCTTGCGGAAGACGGCAGGAAGGAATACTCGTCCCTTCGCATCTGCCTTTGCTTCTATGTTGCCTAAGAATCTCATGTTTTTTTGCCTCTTTAATCTACTTTTCTTGTTTCTCGCCCCTTTTGGGCGGTGGCGATTTTTTCGCCTTTCGCTACTTTTTGGGGGAGTTTGCGCAAAGTTACGATTTTTTCTCCACACTTCCCCACTTTTCCCCACTTTTTTTCAAAAAATATTGATTTTAACATTTTATAGCAGTTAAAACGGGTATTTCGGGCGGTTTGGGGGAATGAACTGAAGATTGGCGAAAATGGCAAAAATCGGAAAATCGATCCTTCAAACGGACTTTCTTGACTAAAAGGCAAATATTTTCGGTTGATTGCTTTTCAGCTCAATCGCGATTTGTAAAGTTTATTCACAGCGCCAAATTTGGGCATTTTCAAAACATCGGCAAAAAGCGCACTTGTAACCGTTTGATTATCAAGGCGTTGTGAAAGTGCCGTAATGAGCGTGTCATTTAACTGAAATGAAGTGGTCATTTAACTGAAATGAGGAGGTCATTTAAGTGGAATGAGGCGCTCATTTAACTGAAATGACAAAGCGAAAATTTTGTGTAAAGAAAATTCGCACAATGATTTTATCGTTCTGGGCAAATTGTGGGGCAAAAAGCGGGAAAGGGGAAGAAAAATTGATTATTGCGAAATAAAAAAATCGGGAATAAGGATGGTTAAACCGAAAAAAAGTGTTATTTTTGCAGTTAGGAAAAGTATGAATGCTATTTAGCATAAGGATAATAACGATTCGATATGGCGCAATTATTAGACCTGAACAAGATTATCAAGGACAAAATGGGGGCAAAGGCTCGTTTCGTCCCTGGATTCTTAATCAGTTATCTGAAAAGACTTGTTCATCAGGATTGGCTCAATGAGTGTATCAAGCGTTACGACGGACTTGAGGGAACTCCTTGGCTGAAAGGCTGTCTTGAGTTTCTCGACACAAAACTCGAAGTAGTGGGGTTGGAAAATCTGCCTTCTGCTGATGACGGCAAACTCTATACCTTTGTATCAAACCACCCTTTGGGTGGAATTGACGGTATTGCTGTTGGTTCGATTATTGGCGAGAAATACAACGATAACTTCCGTTATCTTGTGAACGACCTCCTAATGAACCTTCCTGGTTTGGCTCCTCTTTGCGTTGGAATCAACAAAACGGGCAAAAACGGCCGTTCTTTTCCTGCTCTTGTAGAGGCTACATTCAAATCGGACAAGCATGTACTGATGTTCCCTGCTGGCATTTGCAGTCGTAAGCAGAATGGCATTATAAAGGATCTTGACTGGAAAAAGACCTTCATTGCAAAGAGCATTGAAACTGGCAGAGACATTGTGCCAATTCATTTTGAGGGTCAGAACTCGAAGTTCTTCTATAATCTCGCAAATATCTGCAAGAAGTTGGGCATAAAATTCAACCTTGCAATGTTGTTCCTTCCTGACGAGATGTACAAGAACTGCCACAAGACCTACACCATCACTATTGGCAAACCAATTCCTGTGAGCACTTTCGACAAGTCGAAAAACCACACCAATTGGGCTCAATGGGTGAAGGAGGAAGTATACAAATTGCCAGAAGCAGCAAAAAAATAAAAACCATAAGAAATATTCCTATCTAAATGGAACAACCAATTATTAACCCAGTACCAAAAGAGTTGCTCAAGGCCGAACTCACTCCCGACAAGCAACTCAGAATGACCAACAAAAGTCATAACGAAATCTATATCATCACGGCTCATAATGCGCCAAATGTGATGAAGGAAATCGGTCGTTTGCGTGAAGTTGCCTTTCGTGCAGCGGGTGGTGGTACAGGAAAAGAGGCGGATATTGACGAATTCGACACTTGCGAGAATTGCTATAAGCAATTAATAGTGTGGAATCCTGAGGCAAACGAGATTATTGGCGGATATCGCTATCTCTTGGGTAAGAATTGGGAAATTCGCGAAGATGGACAACCAGAACTCGCCACTTCTCACATGTTCCATTTCTCAGAGAAATTCCTCAAGGAATATATGCCTTACACAGTGGAATTGGGCCGTTCGTTCGTTTCTGTCGAGTATCAGAATGTGCAGAAAAACACAAAGAGCATCTTTGCTCTCGACAATCTGTGGGATGGACTTGGCGCTTTGACTGTGGTTTTCCCTGAAGTGAAGTATTTCTTCGGCAAAATGACAATGTATCCTTCTTATATACGCAAAGGAAGAGACATGATTCTCTACTTCCTGAAGAAGTACTTTGCTGACAAGGAGAATCTCATCATTCCAATGCAACCGCTTGAAATAGAGCATCCTGACAGCGAATTTGAGGCTTTGTTCAATGGGGGCAATTTCAAAGCAGATTATCGCATTTTGAATCAGGAAATCCGCAAGATGGGATATAACATCCCACCGCTGATTAATGCCTATATGAACCTCTCGCCTACTATGAAACTCTTTGGAACTGCCATTAATTACGGTTTTGGAGATGTTGAGGAGACAGGAATCCTGATTGCAATGGACGAGATTTATGACGAGAAGCGAATTCGCCATATTGACTCCTTTGTAATGAAGCATCCAGAGGCATTGCAGATTACTTCTGGCGCTAATAACATCATCTACAAAGAGGACTAATCAACCGCCTTCAGTTGGTGTAGGGTATGTAGGGTTGATGTAGGGTTAAAATCCAACCCTACACCCACGGGAAGCCCAGTAAATAAAGGACGAGCCGAGGGGTTGGTGTAGGGATGTAGGGTTAAATCAAAAAAACTTTTTAGAAATATTGCAAAAAAAAGAATGCTGGAGCGGTTTTTCTTACCTTTCCAGCATTTTCTGTATGCGTTCCTTTATATAGTTTTTCAGTCCTTCATCCTCAAGAATCTCAATATCATCGTATAATCCAAGGATGAATCGCCCTATTCCGAGATAACTCACAACATCTGTCTCAAAAAGCCATTTGTTGTTTTCCTGTTCTGTGAAATAACGAACCGAACGAGGGCGTTCCTCTAACATAAGGTTGTGTGAGAGTTGTCCCATGAGGAGTTTTATATGGTGTACCTCCTCTCCGCTAAATGTGAACAAGTCGGTATAAACTGTTCGGTGTTCTTTCTCTGCAATCCACGGAGTATCAAGGAGTTCCACATCAGTCATTCGCGAGAGTTTGAATGTCTTGTTCATCTTTGAACTCACTTCATGACAACGCAAATCCATACCATCATTCATCAATAGGAATGGTTCAACTATTCTATCCTTTTTTGTCTGACTGTGGGGTGAGGAGTAGCCCTTAATCAACAGCATCTGCTTCTTCACCATTGCCTCGTTGATGATATCTATCTTCTTTTTCCTTGCCTCTTGTCCATCAGGCGAAGCCACAGAAACAAGACCATAATAACGCACGAGTTTGTCTTTTGCGGCAAGGGCAATCTTGTTGCT
>DCIM01000019.1:0-2863 GCA_002316005.1 Prevotellaceae bacterium UBA1726
ATGGACTCGGCACCTTCAAGGTGGGCATCAAGGGTTCTTACGCCAAGACTGCAGCAGCATTCAACGCAGCAAAGAACATCCACAGCTACCGCGTGAACTTCCGTCCACAGTACACCATCAACAAGACCGGTACCTACATCGACGATGAGGGCAATACCAAGGTTAAGAAGGCGGCTATCGCCGAGCTCACTTCAGGCATCAAGGTAGAGGCGTATTAGGCCTAACCAAGCCTTCTTTCTCCGCTGTCGCTATGAAAGCGGCAGAGCCGAGCGCCCAAAGGGAAGGATGTTATATAGTAACAGACTTCCCGAAGGGGATGGCGAAGGTTAATTTAAGCCTTGATTTATGATTGATTTAAGCCTGATTCAAGGAGCGGAGCGACGCCTGTGCTAAATACCAATGATAAATTTATGCTTGATTTATAAACGATTTTTGATAAATTTAAATCCAATCGTAGAAATCTACCTAAAATATAGCATAAATGTTTTTTGGAGTATTAATTTAAGGCGCTCCTTCGGAGCTTGAATCTATGATAAATTTAGCGTAAATCAGAGCTTAAAAAGAAAGGATCGAGAACTATGCGTAATATCAAGGAAATCTCGGCGATGTTCCTACTGGTAGCAGGAGTCGCCTTCGCGTTCATAGCACTACTGATGCCGCCTCCGGGCGAGATACACGACTCCGTGCTCTACATCTTCGCCCAGATCCTGATCTACGCAGGCTCGGTCTTCGGCATTAGTGCTTATGTAGACAAATTCAAAAACAAAAACTAAACAGCTATGAAAAAGAACATTTGGCAGGTGATCATCCAAACGATCATCACGATTCTCACGGCAATCGGAACTACGATAGGAACAACTACCGTGATGTAATCGGGTAAAAAGGGAGAAGCGCCAACGGCGGGCTCACCGACTGGAGCCGGCGTGTCATCAAAGATGGCGCCGAAAAGCGTAGGGAGGTAAAGAGTAAAGTCGAAGCAAAATGAAAAAAGAGGCGACGGGGAGAAATCCCCGCCGCCTCTTAGCGAATAAAGCAATTCCATCGAGTTTGTCTTTTTACTTCTTCCTTACATGAAACTTCGTGCCGGTGGTGAGGTCTATGATCATTACCGACCTCTGGTGAAATTGCTCAAGAAGCATCCTTCCCAAAGCGGTCAGGTCTTCCTTCGTGCTTCCGAGCAACTCCAGACGGATGCTTGGCTCTATAAAACGCTTGCCGTCAGGAGCAACATACATCCCTCGTTGGTGCCTGATGGTGTAGGAAGCGAAATGGGTGCCACATTGTCTGTTGCACTCGAGTATCATTCGGCTGATGATACGGTTGAGGTTCAATCGGAAGTAGAGCGTGAGCAGATGCTGTCGGATGCTGTTGAGCAAACCGTTCCTGCACAGGCGTACCTCGTTCACAACGAACGAGAACACCACAGCACCACCCACCGCCTCCGGCTCTGTTGTATAGAAAGAATTCATATTGTTCATGTATTATATTATTCCTGGTCAGCATTTCGAAAATTACCTTCACATAACCTTTTGAATATTAATAGATATTTTGTAGCAATTTCAGAATTCGCATATTCCAAATTGTCACCAAGAATTGCCTGTACTTCTTCAAACAGGTCCTTCTCTATCTCCACATAATGTTCATCATCAAAAGGCAAACACCATGTTTGTGATTCCTGAATGATACTATTATTGTCTATGGACAGCCCTAACATAGATATGAATTTTTCATCCATCTCATCGATTCTGTCAACAAAGACAAACTCCCAATCTTGTAAAACGCAAAATTGCGCGTAGCATTTTCCTACTTCAAACATCTTCCTATTTTTTTTGCGAAATTACGTTTTATTTTTGAAACAAAGACAGGAAAATGAAAAACAAGCCTTGCGAAACCTAAAGTTTTCGCGAGCCTTGAGCTGCGATTATCTTCGATGACTTCCCACACGCTCGGCATAGATTGCAAGCAAACTTGCATCTCTGCGCTCGCAGAGTTGAAAACGATGCAAAGTTGCGCAGCTCAAGGCTCGCGGATTGGAACAATACACAAGGCTTGTTTATGCGCAATTCTTAGGAAATATAGGAAAGTACTAAAATCTACAGGGAGGCTCGGGCACAATGAGCCCGAGAACCCGACGGCGAATAAAGGACGAAGAAGCATCACCCCTACCCTTGTCTTAGGCGGGCGTCAAGGGCGGGGGTTCATGGGATGGACGAGAGGGATTGAGCCATAGCGTTTAGTTCAAGGCATTGGGAACGGGAGATGGTACGGTTCTCGGTGTGGTAGGGCCATGGGGAGATCTGAAGGAGGCGACCGTCGGCACAGGCATAGAAAGCCTCGCCAGAGGGTTTGTAGAACTCAGGGAAACCATTCTCGCGGAGGAGGATGATGCGATAGCCGCGGTCCATGGCCTCACGGAGGACTTCTTTCTCGCGAGGGGCAATGGCGGCGCTAACGAGCACCCCACCCCGCTCGCCACAGGCAAGCCATTGCTCGCGAAGGCGGTCGTAGTCGGCGTCGGAATAACGACGATGGACGATGACCGCCGCCTTGTCGGGGATGCTCAGAAGGGAGCGGTTGCCCACAGCCTGGCAGGTACGGCCGGCGAGTTGGAGGTCGCAGATGCGGAAACGGTCGGGATTGAGCCTTTTCATCGCCAATCGCCGGGGATTGTCGGCGATGTAGTTGAACATCCGCTCCAACTGGCCTTTTCCGGTTAGGACCGAGTCCTGATAGCCGGGAGAGAAGACGGGGGGCGTTCGGAGCTCCGAATTATAATTCGGAGAACTAGACAAAGAAGCGCCAGCAGACAAGGAAGGAGAACTAGACAGGGAGACGCCAGAAGACAAGGAAGGAGAACTAGACA
>DCIM01000019.1:2908-4169 GCA_002316005.1 Prevotellaceae bacterium UBA1726
AGACAGAGGGGCGGCGTTGGAACTCAGCGCCCGGAGGGCGTGGGTGCAGCCAATCTTGAAGCCCTTGACCACATGCCCTAGATGGGCTTCCTGCTCCTTGGTGACAAAGAGCAGGCCATGCAGATGGTCGGGCATCAACTGGAGAGCGAGGGGCTTGACGGCCGGATAGTGATCGGGAATGGATTCCCAGCATCGCTCTACGAGCGAACCCAGAGGGCTCGGTTCGACATAAGCCTCGTCGAGACAGCCCTCGGTGAAACGAAGACTACCGAGAGTTGGCTGGCGGTCGGTAGTGGTAAGGGTGAGCATATAGATGGACTTTCCTCGGTAGTCGTGGTCCTCCATGCGACGGAGCATGGAAGCCTGCGTTTCGCGCCTCCACCCTACTCCCTCGAAATATAAGGGCTGGTTGTTTTCCTTCTCCATATCTATTCAGTTGCTGAAGGCAAAGGTAATGGATTTTTCCGAGAGGGAGAAAGAAAAAAGGAGAAAAAAAAATAAAAAAAACGCGAGGAAAGGCGTTCGGAGCGAGGGGGCTGTTCGGAGCTCCGAATTATAATTCGGAGAACTAGACAAAGAAGCGCCAGCAGACAAGGAAGGAGAACTAGACAGGGAGGCGGCAGCAAGAGCGGAAGGAGAACTAGACAAGGAAGAAACCGAAGGCGGAGATGGAGGGAGGGGGGAAGTTTTTGGGGATTTCGTAATGCTTTTTGGAAATAATGTAGTAAATTTGCAGAGTGACAGAAAAGAGTTGCAGAAAACACTAAAAACTTAAAATAAAAGAAGAAAGAATGAAAAAGAACAGAATTCGTGCTTTTGCTACATTGGCATTGGCGGCGTTTGCACTCGGCAGTTATGCGGGTAATCCAAAACTAAAGAAGACAAACATCGAGAAGATTGTTGCTTCGATGACTCTGGAAGAGAAGGCTGCACTCGTGGTGGGTGTGGGTATGGACAGCGGCGAGGAAGGGTTGTCGGCTACTATCGGCGCTCAGGCAGAACTGGTGCCTGGTGCTGCAGGTTCGACTCACGCCATAAAGCGTCTGGGCATTCCTGCAACAGTACTTGCTGACGGTCCTGCCGGACTGCGTATCAACCCTACCCGCGAGGGCGACAAGAACACATACTACTGCACACACTTCCCTATCGGCACATTGCTCGCCAGCACATGGAACCAGCAACTCGTGGAGGAGGTGGGTCGTGCCATCGGTAATGAGGTGCTGGAATACGGAGCAGATGTGTTGCTGGCTCCAGCAGAGAA
>DCIM01000019.1:4185-8146 GCA_002316005.1 Prevotellaceae bacterium UBA1726
ATATTCACCGTAACCCATTGAACGGTCGAAACTTCGAGTACTACTCGGAGGACCCATTGGTGGCAGGAAAGACTGCTGCGGCTTATGTGCGTGGTGTTCAGGCCAACGGCGTGGGAACATCGGTGAAGCACTTTGCCTTCAACAACCAGGAGACAAACCGCACAGGTAACGATGCCCTCATCTCGACCCGTGCCATCCGCGAGATTTACCTCAAGCCATTCGAGATTACCGTGAAGGAGTCGGACCCATGGACCATCATGACTTCGTACAACAAGATAAACGGCACCTACACCTCGGAGAGCGAGGACCTCGTGGAGACAATACTCCGTGGCGACTGGGGCTACAAAGGCGTGGTGATGACCGACTGGTTTGGCGGTAAGGATGCGGGGGCTCAGATGCATGCAGGAAACGATATGCTGCAGCCGGGTCGTCCAAGTCAGTATCATCAGATTATTGACGATGTGAAGAGTGGCCGACTCTCGATGAAGGACCTCGACCGTAATGTGCGTCGTATCCTTGAATACATCGTGCGCACACCTCGTTTCAACAAGTATAAATACAGCAATACCCCTGACCTTCAGGCACATGCGGCGGTGACACGCCAGAGTGCGACAGAGGGAATGGTGCTCCTGGAGAACCACCACAACGCCCTTCCGCTGAGTGGAGATGTGAAGACAGCCGCCCTCTTCGGTATCACATCGTACGACTTCATCGCAGGCGGTACGGGTTCGGGAAATGTGAACCGCGCCTATACCGTTTCGCTCCTGGACGGACTGAAGAATGTGGGTATAGCAGCCGACAAGGATTTGCAGAAGGTTTACCTTGACTACAAGGCAAAATGCGATGCTGAGAAGGCCGAGGCCGACAAGAAAGCCGATATGCTGACCCGTTTCCTGCCACAGCCACTTCCTGCAGAGATTCTGCCAACAGAGGCACAGTTGAAGGCAGCCGTAGAGGCTAACGATGTGGCAATCATCACCTTGGGCCGTATCTCGGGCGAGTTTGTTGACCGTACGGTAGCCAACTTCAACCTGTCGAGCGAAGAGGCCCAACTCGTGGAGAGCGTCAGTCGTGCGTTCAAGGCAGCAGGCAAGAAGTGCATTGTTGTGCTGAATATCGGAGGAGTGATAGAGACAGCCTCGTGGAAGAACACTCCAGACGCCATTCTCCTTGCATGGCAGGCAGGACAGGAAGGTGGAAACTCTGTGGCAGATGTGCTCACGGGTAAGGTGTCGCCTTCGGGCAAACTCCCTATGACATGGCCATTGAGTTACAACGACCACGCCTCAAGTCTGAACTTCCCTCGTGCAGAGAACTTCAAACTCGACCTAAGTGTGTTTATGGGTAAGGAAGTGGAGCAAGGCGAGCCACGCGACACATACGACTACACCCACTACCGCGAGGGAATTTATGTGGGTTATCGTTGGTTTGACAAGGAGCAGATGCAGGTGTCGTATCCTTTCGGATACGGACTCTCGTACACCACATTCGAATATGGCGATTCGAAGGTTGAGAAGCAAGGCGAGGACATCGTTGTGACTGTCGAGGTGAAGAACACCGGCAAGGTGGAGGCAAAGGAGGTTGTGGAACTGTATGTTTCGGCACCTTCAGGAAAACTCGACAAGCCTGTGAAGGAACTCAAGGCCTATGCAAAGACCTCATCGCTCAAGCCAGGAGCAACAGAGACCGTGACATTGCGTTTCGCCACATCCGACGTGGCTTCTTTCGACGAGGCACAGTCGGCATGGGTTGTTGATGCAGGCGAATACCAGATTCTCGTGGGTTCGTCGAGCGACGCCATCAAGGCAAGAAGCAAGGTCAACCTGCCAGCAGCAAGATATGCAGTTCGGAGCTCCGAATTATAATTCGGAGAACTAGACAAGGAAGCCTCACCCCAGCCCTCTCCTAAAGGAGAGGGGGCTATTAACGATAACGAAGGCGGAGGCGGAAAGGCGAAGACGAAGACGAAGATGAAGACAAAAAAAGCAGGCTCTCGGGGAGGGCCTGCTTTGTTGTTATGAAGGAGGGAGGGATTAGAGTTCGAACTTGTAGCCGAGGGTGAGCTGGAGGTAGCCGTTCTTGAGGACAGGAATATCGTATACCTCGTCGAGGATTTTGTAGGTCATATGCTCTTTCTCGGCATCGCTGAGGGCGAAGTTGACGCGAGCATCAACAACGAAGTTGCGCCACTCGTAAGAGACACCTACAGGGATGTGGAAGGTTGTGGCGTTGAGGTTTTCGGTTGTCGAGGCCTTTTCACCCTCCATCTTGTAGGTAGAACCGATGAGGAACGATGGCTGGATACCAGCCTTGATGGCGAATCCGTGGAAGATGTAGACATTGGCAAGGATTGGCACATTGAGGTAGTGGATGTTGTGAGAGTAGTCGAGGATATCCTGTCGGCCGACAAGATCGGTTACATCGTAGCCTGTGTACTGATAGAGGACGCCTACAGAAGGGCGGAGCCAACTGTTGAGCTGATAGCCGAGTTCTGCACCTGCAACGAAGCCAGAGCGACCCTTACGCTGGTAAGAAAAGAGAGGGGAATCAGCGATGGTTATCTCGGTTGAGCAGTTGAAACCGCTTGAGTAAGCGAAACCCAACTGTGGTGTGAGGGTGAAGGTACCTTCGTCAGAACGCTGTGCACTTGCTGTGAGTGCTACTACTGCCATGAGGGCAGAAAGGAGAATTTTCTTCATTTTGGAATGTTGTTTTAGTATGAAACTTTTTCTGCGTGCAAAATTACAAAGAAAAAATGAGAAAAGGGAAAAGAAAGAAACAAAAACCAAGAAAACAATCAAAAACCGGGATGTGTATCTCAACGCAAAGGATTAGATAAAAACCATTCGTTTCTCAGGGCGTTGCCCTTGATGGCATGGAGATTCAGAATCTTTGAAAACAAGCTTTCACGATTCCGGCCTCTCCTTCCCATCGGCCAAAGTCTTGGCCAACGAATGAGAAAACCGCTTCGCGAGAAAATCTTCGCTTTGCTCAGAGAAAACGATAGATGAACCAGGTATGCGGAGGTATTATATCTCCTTGCGTGTAGCCATTTTTTCCGACCAGAGGGAGGGTTTTCTGCGAAGCATTTTCTCACTCTGCTGAGAGCCAAAGGCTATGCTGATGGGCTTAGGACTGAGGGACAGAGCTTGCTCTTGTTCTCGGGCATAAGACAAGCAGTAAAAGACGACAGTCAAAGCAGAGTGGTTTTTATCCATCCCTTGCGTTGAGATACACATGCCAATGCTTTTTTACATAAAAAAAAGAGGGCCGGGGCCCTCTCGCGGTTATTATAAGAATTGAAAGTATTAATAGACATCGTAAACAATGCCTACTATAAGGGAATACAACAACAACGGAACATAGATGACAAGTTCGATGGCGGTGAGATAGCCGAGGTACTTCACGATGGTAAGGAAATCCTGTGAAGCCTGGGCTAAGCAGAGTTGATCGCCGTCCATAGCCTTGCGGGTGTCTTTGATGAAGGTGAATGCCTTGTCCAACGGATAGATGTAGAATCCCATCATGATGAGATAGAGGATTCCTACGATGAAGGAGAGGATATCGTTTTTCTTGAATCCCATCAGGAGTGGTTCGAGGACCATTACCAGACCAACGAAGACAAGGACGGAAACGGTCATAGAAATGACTATGACTAAGAACTTTAGCCACCTCATGCTTTTGAGCATGTTCCAACGAATTTGCGGGGTGATATTCAACTCATCTGTCGGGTTGATTTCTTTTTCTTCTGGGGTATCGACAACGGCCCAGAAACTCTTACGGGTCTTACTAACTGTCATAAAAATAAACGCTTTAAGTGTAAATGTGTCTGCAAAAGTATAAAAAAAAATTATAATTCAAAAATTTTTGAGGATATTTTTGGCGAAAAATAGAAAAAAAAATGGCGAATATCAGAAAAAAAAGGCTTTTTTATATCCTCCTGCTCGCTACGCTCACGAAA
>DCIM01000019.1:8171-10585 GCA_002316005.1 Prevotellaceae bacterium UBA1726
AAATCTTAGAAATCTAACTTTTGGGCGGCACGCGGAGGAGTTTCAACGCAAAGACTAATGCTGGATTTTAAGACAAAAACAATAAAAACAATCAAAAACCCTCAACGAAGTTTCTTCGTAGCTTCGCTCCTTATAGACCTGATTCTTGAGCCCTCGTCTGAGAGTAAACTCTCACCGAGTCCTCAATCCTCATCTCTAATGACTCCGTCATGAGAAACTTTCGTTGATAAAACCAGTAATCGTGCAGGCAGGTCAATGTGCAATGTATGATTTGTGCTGGGGTTTTGGATTACAGTCGTCAGAGATGCTTGCATCTTGGATGGAGAAGTGTACAACGAAGAATGCCTGCATTAATTCTTGGACACTACGACAGCCAACAAGAAGGCTTTAGACTTCAAGACGACAGGAATCTGTTTTTGATTGTTTTCTTGGTTTTTGTTTAAAGAAAAAAGGCAGCTCGATTAAGAACTGCCTAGGGTATAATAAAAAGGGGGGAAGGATTAGCGGGCGTGGGTGTATTTATGGAGGGTGGCGCGGACAGCACCAGGACCAGCATAAAGTTCCTTCACCATGCCTTCGACCTGAGCGCCGAGACCAATCTCGTAGAGATCGACGCCGAAGACATCCTTACGGCTGTAGAGACTGCGGAGGCACGACCAGTCCTGATCAGGACGACCAATCTCGAGAGGAGCCACGATGGCCTGGAGTTCGGCGAGCATTGGGTCAGGAGATGGTTCGAAAGTCTCGCCGTTATCCTTGACACCCTTCAGATAGCGAGCATAGCCAGCGAGGGTGAGAGGGATGAGGACAAGGTTCTTCTTGTCGAGTCCGCGCTCGTGGTACTTGCGGAGAGTCTCGCCGAAACGGATTGGGAGTTTCTGGCTGGTGTCGCAAGCGATGCGCTGAGGAGCATCAGGCATGAAAGGGTTAGGCAGACGCTTGTTGATGACATCGCCGATGAACTCGTAAGGGTTGAGGACACCAGGGTCGGTGACAACAGGCATAGCCTCGATATAGCCAATCTTCTGGATAAACGAACGGAGGTCGTCATCGGCCATCTCGGCAGAGATGAGGGTATAGTCGAGCATGCATCCGTAGATAGACATCGCCGTATGGAGAGGGTTGAGACATGTTGTTACCTTCATGGTCTCCACCTGATCGACAATCTCGCGGGTGGTGTAGAGAGTACCGCCCAGTTCGAGAGGCGGACGGCCATTGGTGTAGTTGTCCTCGATGACGAGATACTGCACCTCCTCGGCGTTGACGAAAGGAGCCGTGAAGGTGTGCTTCTCGGTCTCGATGTAGTCGTTATCCTCGAAGCCATCGGCAGCAAGGAGTTCCTTCACCTTTGAATGAGGACGAGGGGTGATCTTATCGATCATAGACCAAGGATAGGTTACTGCCCCACCCTTCAGATAGTCGAGGAACTCGGCAGGGACAAGGCCATCGGCAGTCCAGCGCTCAGCATAAGCGAGGATGCCAGCCTTCACCTTATCGCCATTATGCGAGCAGTTGTCCATAGACTGGACTGTGAGAGGGAGAGCCCCCGCGCGGAAACGCTCGAGGAGGAGCGCGCAGACCTTACCCATGGCGAAGACAGGCTGGAGTCCGCGAGCGAGGTCGGCCTCGTTGTAGGTGTAGCCTTTCTCGGTGATGGTGAAGGAAATCATCTGGAGCGAAGGGTTGCGGAAAATCTCTACGAGGCGTTGCCAATCGGCGAACTGATAATCGGCCTTGAGAGCCTCTGTGACAGAAGCGATGACCTTCTTCTCGATGTTGCCGTCGGAACAGAGCGAGACAGCCAGCGAGAGGTTGTTGTAAGGCGCGTAGGCCTTGTCGATGACCTCATAGTCGAAGGTCTCGGCAACGATGACGCCACGGTCGTACTTGCCCGTGTTGAGGGCATCGTTGAGGATGGCAGCAGGGAAGGCGCGGAAGATGTTTCCGCCGCCGAAATGCACCCATGTAGGGTTGGCGTGAGTCTTCTCGGCAACAGCCTTTATGTCAAACTGAGGGAGGAGGTAGCCCTTAGCCTCCCATTCTGCCGAATTGAAAGAGGCAGAGAGAATGTCGTTGAGTTTCATTTGGGTTTTATTTAGGCCCAGCGCGAACACGCTGGGAACGGTGACTATTTAAACCCCGCGTTATAACGCGGGGCACAGGACAACCTCCCCTCGGGGAGGAGAGGACGGGGCTCTTTAATCGTAGAAGCCGGGCTGCTTGTATTCGAGGCCGAGTTCGCGATCGACAGTTGCCATGACGCCTTGGATCTGGCCCATGGCGAACATACGACCGAGGAGAGTGTAGCCAGCGTTATGGCCATGGTTGCTCTCGTCGAAGACGCCACCCGGTTCGTCGGTGAAGGTCATGCCGTGGTCAACACGCATAGGCAGACGGCGACCAGAGTTGCACTT
>DCIM01000019.1:10778-76228 GCA_002316005.1 Prevotellaceae bacterium UBA1726
GCAGAGAACGAGCCCGCACAGAAGGTGAGGCCGTTGTGAGGGTTTGGCACAGCATCGAGCATCCATTGGATATCGTCGGTACGGCCGATGATACGAGGCAGGCCGAAGACAGGATAAGGAGGGTCGTCAGGATGGACACACATGTTGATGTCGTACTCCTCGCAGATAGGCATGATAGCCTCGAGCCAGTACTTCATGTTAGCCTGGAGTTGCTCCTTGTTGATGCCATCGTAGAGTTTGAGGAGGTCGCGGAACTTCTGCACAGGAGCCGAGTCACCCTCGCTGAAGTTGCCCGATACAAAGCCCTGAGTCTTGATGATGATATTCTCGACCATGGCATGATCGAACTCAGGAGTAGCGGTCTCCTTTATCTTGTCAGCCTCAGCCACGAGGTCGCGTCCCCACTTATGCTCCTGGGAGAACGCAGCCCAGTCGGCACGCGCAGCCTCACGCTGGAGGATGTAGATGTCGAAATAGGCAAACTGTCCCCAGTCCATGTAGAGGTTGTTAGCCCCGTTAGGGTTGTCGTGGGAGAGGTCGGTACGAGCCCAGTCGAGCACAGGCATGAAGTTGTAGCAGATGCACTTCACACCCTCTTTGCCGAGGTTGCGGAGGCTCTCTTTGTAGACCTCAATCTGTTCGTCGCGGTCGGGACCCGCATATTTGATAGTCTCGACAACAGGAAGCGACTCTACGACGCTCCAAGTCATGCCGAAACTCTCGATGTATTCCTTCAGTTCGTGGATTTTCTCCTGAGTCCACACCTGACCCAGGGGCACATCGTGAAGAGCGGTAACGATGCCCTCCACACCAATTTGTCTGAGTTGGGCAAGAGTAATCTTATCCTTCTTGCCAAACCAACGCCAAGTTCTTTCCATTTTTGTTTTTTTTATTTAGGCCCTCGGTTGAAACCGAGGGAACGGTGACTATTTAACCCCCCGCGTTATAACGCGGGGCACAGGACAACGGCGAACACACACGGAGGGAACGCCGATGACGGGCGATTAATCCTCGATTGGCTTGTACTTAGGGACGAGGACGCGGATGATGCACCATGCGAGGAGATAGGCGATGGCACAATAGCAGAAGACTACCATATAAGCGCCAGGCTTGCCTTCTGTTCCAAAGAACGAGAAGTCATTGTTCTCGGCGAAGGTAAAGAACTTTCCGGCACCTTTGTTGATGCCAAAGCTTGCGAGACCACCGAACATTGTGCCGATACCTGTGATTGTGGCAATGGCTCTGCGTGGGAACATATCACCAATGGTGCTGTAGAGATTAGCCGACCAAGCCTGATGACCAGCACCAGCAAGACCGATGATGATGGCAGGCCACCAAACGCTCACACCAGCCAAAGGCTGAGCCACAAGAGCAAAAATTGGGAGTGTAGCAAACAGCAACATAGCACGCATACGGCCAGCATAAGGATGCATGCCACGCTTCTCGACGAAATATTTTGGAGCATAACCGCCACAGATGCTGACAACGGTCACGATGAGATAGAGCACGAAGAGGAGCATCTGACCAGAGAAGGTTGATGCAGGATGGCCGAGTTCCTTGAAATAGGCAGGAGCCCAGAAAAGCAGGAACCACCAAACGCCATCGGTAAGGAACTTACCCATGATGAAAGCCCAAGTCTGACGATAGCGGAAACAATCGAGGATGGAGAAGGACTTCGTCGTTTCAGAAGTTTCAAGAGTTTCAGAAGTTTCAAGAGTTTCAAGAGTTTCAGGGGTTTCAGGGGTTTCAAGGGTTTCATCTTGGTTGATGTATTCAAGTTCGGCTTGATTGACAAACTTACTATCCTGTGGACGGCTGTAGAAGACGAGCCAGAGGCCAGCCCACACGAAACCGATGGCACCAATGATGATGAACGCCATCTCCCAACCGAAGGCATTAGCCAACTGAGGGATGGTGAGAGGAGCGAGGAGAGCACCCACGCTTGCACCAGCGTTGAAGATGGAAGTGGCAAAGGCGCGGTCCTTCTTTGGGAAATATTCGGCAGTAACCTTGATGGCAGCAGGGAAGTTTCCAGCCTCGCCAGCAGCCAGGAAGCAACGGCAAGCGATGAAGAACCAAACGCTGAGCGTCAGTCCGAGCAAACCAATCTGCGAAGCCTTCTCTGTGGCGCGGAGAGCCTCCATGCCATCAAGACCGTTGCAAGCCACCGTGAGCCAACCGCAACCAGCATGCAAGCAAGCAGCAAGACTCCAGAGGACGATGGCCCAGATGTAGCCTTTCTTTGTGCCCATGATATCAATGAACTTACCAGCGAAGAGGCTGATGAAGGCATAGAAGATGGAGAACACAGCCGTGATGGTACCATAGTCGTTATCGTCCCAATGGAAATCGACAGCAATAAAATCGGTATAGGTCAGCGAGAGAACCTGACGGTCCATGTAGTTGACCAATGTAGCAAGGAAGAGCATTCCGCAGATGACCCAACGGAACTGGGAGATGCCCTGAGAAGTTGTTTTGTTACTCATTATGTGAAATAGGATTTAGTTTTCTTTTTGCTTATGCAAAGGTACTGCAAATAGAAGAAAATTCAAAATAAAATCCCGAGAATTATTAATGCTCGCCCTAAAAAAAAAACGACCCACAGGAGTCTATGGGTCGTAGTAGGTTATAAAGGGGAGGATTTTTTTATTCCTCGCGGCGGAGGTTCCATTTAGAGTTGTCGGTAGAGAAGTCGTAAGGCTGGAGTACAGGCGAACTGTCGGCGATGGAATAGAGGCAAATCTTTGTGTTGATGCCCTCCACGCCAGGGATTGCCTTAGGAAGGATGCGGAAAGTGCCATCGGTGAGTTGCTCTATACGCCAGAGTTGCGAGTCAGCCCCCGTGAACGAAGGTACAGCCTCGACTGTGTAATCGGCAGTAGCGGCAAGAGCCTTGTCGGTACCAGCGATGGTGATTTTGAAGTAAGGATTCGACAGATATCCACCAGCCTCAGGAACAGCCGTGATGGTCCAACGCTGATGAGGACGCGACATATAATCGCCCAGACGAACCTCAAGGTTACCCTCAGGCCATACACCCTGAACCTCCTCGAGAGTCTGGTTTGCGATAGGTTTTGTTGGTTCGTTAGGGTCCATACGGAACCACGACTGACGCTGTTGCTCGAGGCGAACGAAATCGACAGCAGCCTCGAGAGCATAGCCATGACGCTCAGACTGAACCTGATAGATGCCCTCCTGGAACTTCTCGCCAGCCACAGGCCAGCCCTTCTTCCAGATGATAGGACGAACGGCAAGAACGCTACGACCGCTACGGTCGAAATCGGCCTCCCAATGGAAAGACATTATCTCTACACCCTCGTCGAGGATGGTACGGCCAAAGTGGCCAGCACCTACAGCACGACGCTCGCCATTGATGACCATCTTTCCGCCACCCTGAGCCATGTCGCGGCCCACATTATCGATGAAAGGACCAGTAACCGACTTGCTTCGTCCGCAGACGATGTTGTAGGTAGAGTTCACACCATCGCAACAAGTGCCATGAGTGCCGAGGAGATAGTAGTAGCCATCGTGATAGATGAGGTCGGTAGCCTCGCAGTCGATAGAGATATCAGTAGCGATGTTGCCATCCTTGCGATAGCCCGTCTCTGGGTCGAGTTCCACGATGCGGATATTACCAAAGTAAGTACCATAGCAAAGCCACAGCTGACCCTCAGGAGTGAGGATGAGACCAGCATCGATAGCATCGCAGTCCTCATCGCCATCAGACTGAGCCACCTCCACAGCCTCGGTATATTTGAAACGAGGGTCGTTAGGGTCGAGAGTCTCATTCCACATTGTCAGAACGCGACCATTATGACCACCACCAAGACCACCACCCGTAGCACTATAAGCCACGAGATAGCGGTCGCCAATCTTGATAACATCAGGAGCAGCACCACCACCAGGACGAACAGGTCCGCTATACCAATGCCAGCCATCCTCTGTGCAGAGACCGCCACCACCAGTACCGAAGGTGTACCATTTGCCATCGCACTCGGCAAGAGTAGATGGGTCGTGAATCCAAGGCTGACCAGATTGGGCGAAAGCCCCCCTCAATCCCCCGAGGGGGAGGAAGTTTAATACTACAGCAAGTACTAATATCTTATATATTGTCTTCATATGGCTTATTTTTTAGCGTTAGGAGTGATGATTTTTACATTATTAACCGGTTTGCCATCCTTATCGATGATGCGGAGGCAGAAGTCGCTCATGCCAGGGCCGTTGATGACAGCACCTGTGAGAACATTCTCACCCTTGTGGAGAGTGACAGTACGAGAAACCATATCGTCGCGCACCATTCGGCGGTCGCCAGAGAGCATACAAACCTCCTCGTCACCAAGCCACCAACGCGAAGCGCCATTAGAACCGATGGCAAAACGAACATTAGGGATATCCTCATCGCATACGATAGTCGTTGTGGCCCAGAAGATGACGCCATAACGCTGCTGACCAGTACAGGTAGCGAAGCGATAGAGTTTTGCGTGATAGAGTTGGCTGTCGTAATTGTGCCAAGCAGCCTTGTCCTTCTTTGTGATCTTCATTGGAGCAGGAAGGTTCTCCTTGATATAACTATCGGTGAAGACAGTATTCGAGCGGTTAGGCTTGAGGATTGGATCGCGGAGAGTCCAACGGCGGATGAATCCCTCCTCGTCGGTAGAGGCAGGAGTAGCAGAAGCCGGAAGGAAGTAAGACTCCATCTGAGGAGTTTTCTCGATGACGCGATAATGGCCAGAGAGATGCATGAACGCAAACAGACGGAGCAGACCATCGTAGTAAGCATCGAAGAAACCATCCTCGTCAGGTTGATGTTTGCTGTTCCAGAGACGGTCGATGAACTCGTAAGCCTTTGGATGAGAGCACATTATAGAAGCCGCTGCTGTAGTAGCCACGAGACCCATGGAATGGCGCAGACGCTCAGGATAGTTGCCCGCCTTGAGCAGACGCTCAGGACAAGTGCCATCAACATTATACTGATCGACGAAGGTATCGATGCCCTGAGAATAGAAGAAGTTCTGGACGGTGTGACCATACTGCTGTTGCCACTCACGATCGGCACACGACCAACTATAGTCGAGGGCGATGTTCATTGGCACACGCCAAGAATCGAAGCGGAAAGCATCGCCGATGATACCACGACGACCCATGAGCGAGCCATCGAAATTGTTGTAGTCAGGATTGAGACCAGTAACAGGATTGATGCTCTTATGGAGATATTCGCGACTCTTGCGAGCACACTCACGCCAATAAGAAGCACGACCATCCTCAGCATAGCGAGCCCACACCTCGTAGAAGGCAGGGATATGATAAGAAGGGTCGGTGTAGTTGGCACCAGGAACAAACGAGATGAGAGACGTTGCTGGGTCCATCAAGGCAAGAGTGCGCTTGATGGTGACAGGTTTTTCGAGCGGTTTTCCGTCAAAGCCCCTACGCATGGTGAACTCAGACTCACGAGGCTGTACGGCATCAAGGATATACTGAGCCTCCTTGAGGTAGTTTATCTCGCCATTGTTGCCCCAACGGTTTGAAGCGAAGACAAGCGAAGTGATGAAATACAACTCACCATCAGAAGCAGGACCCGTGAACTCATGCGATGAACCATCGCGCTTGCAACTCCAACGGAAGTAACCCTTTTGGTCGCCCTCCTTGATCTGCATATACTCCTTAGCCCAACGCCAGAGGCGGTCGAAGATGTCCTTACGGTCGAACTGCACAGCAATCATCATTCCGTAAGACATACCCTCTGTACGGACATCATCATTCTTGATGTCGGAGATATACGCCTTGTCCTTGCCAACCTCGAAGTAGCACTTGTTCTTTCCAACGAAGACATCGTTGAACACCTCCCGGAGTTTATTCTCAACCTCCTCAGCAGGATAGCCAGCCTCGACGAAAAGGTTGCGATAAGAGCCCGAGCCAAGACCGCCATTTGTGGCAGGAACCAACGGACGACGGCTGTTGAGCGAAATCCAATCGACCTCTACAGGACGGTCGCCATTGTTTGTAAGCACCAGCTCATAGAGACCGTTAGGCTGCTTATTTGCCTTCAACGAGAGGGTTGTCTTTGAGAGTTCGGTGAGTTGCATACGGCCAAACATACCAGGCATATTCACCCATGTGGTGTATTCGCCTTCAGGCATCTTCACATTTCCATAAGATACCCAACCGCCCTTTGGCAATATTGTCTTCCAGCCAAGGAAGCAGTTTGTTGTGTCGTTATAGGCAATTGTAGCCCCACCACCTATTGCCGAGTAGCGGTCCATCTGCACCATATCGCGTGCATCAGTAACGCCAACACCACGGAGAGTTGGGATAACCTCCTGGATGGTGCCATCAGGATTGAATGTGAGTGAATCGACACAAACAGAACGGTTCTTGTCGAATTTTGGAGAATAGTCGTTATGATGGTAGAACAGATACCATTGGTTCTGATACTCCACGATGCTATGGTGGTTTGTCCAACAATGGTTCTCGTGCTCGCGCATGATGATACCTTTATACTCGTAAGGTCCCATTGGGTTGTCGCTCATGGCATAGACGAGAGCCTCGGTAGGATTCTCCTGAACCTCGCCCTTCTCGTTCTTCTCGCCAGCCTTGAAACGCACCCAAGGATAGGTGAGATAGAACTTTCCGTTACGCTCGAAGGCGAAAGGACCCTCCTGCAGACCAGCCTTTGGGAGGTCGATGGCATGACCATAGAACTTCATACCCTGGAAACCCTCGGTAGGATTCTGGAGTTCCTCCTCTGCAAGTTCGAGGAGATTATCATTCAGTTTTGCCACACGGATGCCACCAGCACCCCAGAAGATGTAGTTCTCACCCTTGCTTGTCTGGAGTACACATGGGTCGATACCGCTTATGCCCCTGATATTTGACTCCTGTGGGATATATGGGCCTTCAGGTTTGTCGGCAATGGCAACACCAATACCGAATCCCCTACCCTCCTTCACTCCGTCAGGGAAGAAGAAATAGTACTTGCCATCCTTCTCGACACAGTCGGGAGCCCACATGGAATAGCCGGTAGGATTTCCCCAAGGAACCTGCTCTTGAGAGAGGATGACACCAAGGTCGGTCCAGTCTGTAAGATTCTGGCTGGTGAACGCATGATAATCGGCCATACAGAACCATTCCGGTCTGCTGTTTGGGTTCGCGGAATAGTGGATGTCGTGCGAAGGATACAAGTAAAGACGACCATTGAACACTCGAGCCGTTGGGTCGGCCGAGAACTGGTTGCGAATGATTGGGTTCTGGGCATATGCAGAGCCCAACCAAGCCTTCCCTGAGGGAAGGATGTTTAATACTAATGCCAATAAAAATATCTTGCGGAAATAAGTCATATTATAATGATGTTTGGGATTATTTCACTTCAACAGTAATAGACTTCAGGTCCTCTGGACGAGAACTTGTGCCATAGAGAACCTCGTAAGAACCAGCCTTTGTGCGGATGGTGTTTGAGGTCTCGTCGAACCACTCGAACGACTTGCGGTCGAGGATGATGCGAGCATGAGCAGTCTGTCCAGCCTTCACATCAACACGCTGATAACCACGAAGTTGCATTATTGGTCCGTTAGGATCCTGAGGATTGCGCACATAAACCTGAACGACCTCTGTACCATCCATCTTACCCTTGTTCATGACAGGGATGGAAAGAGTGATTGGTTCCTTAGCAACCGACATAGCCGAAGCACTTGCCTCGCCCAGTTGGAAGTCGGTATAAGAAAGACCATAGCCGAAAGGATAGAGAGGTTTGAAGTCGCGAATATAGCGATAAGTGCGGCCCTCCATGTTGTAGTCCTCGAAATCGCCAAGCTGGTCGGAAGAGGCATAGAAGGTTACAGGAAGTTTGCCGCTTGGGTTAACCTTTCCATAGAGCACCTCTGCAACAGCCTTTCCGCCCTCCATACCAGGATACCAAGCCTGGAGGATAGCATCACAGTTCTCGCTTTCTGGCTGAAGAGCAATAGCCGAACCAGAACAGTTGACATAGATAACCTGCTTGCCAGCATCGTGGAGAGCCTTGATGAAGTCGCGCTGAACTTTTGGCAATTCGATATGAGTACGGTCGCCGCCCTTGAAACCATCAATATTCACAGGCATCTCCTCGCCCTCGAGACTTGGAGCAATACCACCCACGAAGACAACCTTCTGAACGCCAGCAAGTTGCTTTTGGATGATCTGATCATAGTCGATGATTGACTCAGTACCGATGTTCACACGGATGCTAGCACCCCATGTAGGAACATGAGCGAAGTTGATTTCAATCTTGTATTCCTTACCAGCCTCAACCTGAATAGGAGTACGAGTTGGAGTGACACGCCAGGTGTTGAAGTCCTGCTTCTCCTCACCGTTTACATATACATTGAACTCGCTGACAGACTCAACATTTATTACCACCTCGCCCGACTTAGTTGGCTTGAGGATTGTCTCGTATCTTGCAGAGAAATCAGTAAGGTTGACGCCCGGAGCCCATTGGTAGTTACCGGCCGTTGTCTTGAAGAAAGGAGCTGTGTGATAGAGAGTTGCGACAGGAGTACCCGCTTGGTCAGGATTGTTCCAGAATGTACCCTTCACGCCCTTCTTGCCCTCGAAACTGCATTCAGGAAAGAGGGTGGTAACGATGCGGTTGTCGGTAAGGTCGCAACCTTGTGTGTAGAGCGCCTTCTTATTGAACTGGCGCATGCCATCAAGGATTGTGACTGTGGTGGTAGGAGTACCGTTGTAGTTACCCCACATCATGGTCTTGTTGTCAGCATTAGGACCAATAACTGCTACCTTTTCAGACTTGTTGAGAGGGAGGATATTGTTCTTGTTCTGGAGGAGAACGATACTTTGGCGAGCCATGTTGAGAGCGATGTTAAGATGTTCCTTGCTTTCGAGAACAGATGAAGGAATCTTGCTCCACTCCACGATTGATGGGTCGTCCATCTCGCCAAGGTCGAAACGACCCTCAAGAAGGCGGATTACATGCTTATCGACCTCCTTCTCGGTGATGAGTCCACGCTTCACAGCCTCAGGAATGCTCTTATAGGCATAGTCGAAACCACACTCCACATCAGTACCAGCAAGAGTGGCACGAGCAGAAGAATGAACAGCATCGCTCGAAGTCTTGTGGCTTGAGTGGATATCGGTCACAGCACCACAGTCGGAAACAACAAGATACTTGAATCCCCACTCATCGCGGAGGATATCCTGAAGCAGACGACCACTTGAGCAGCAAGGTTCGTTGTCGTATCGCTGGTAGGCACACATCACCTCACGCACCTTTGCATCCTCGACAAGGTTCTTGAAAGCAGGAAGATAAGTCTCCCAGAGGTCGCGTGCAGAGATATTGTTGATATCAGCTGTGTGGCGACTCCACTCAGGACCGCTGTGAACAGCATAATGCTTTGCACAAGCCCAGAGTTTGCGATACTTTGCATCCTCAGGACCCTGAAGTCCACGAACCACAGCCGAGCCCATACGACCTGA
Source organism: Prevotellaceae bacterium UBA1726 (assembly GCA_002316005.1). Lineage (GTDB taxonomy): Bacteria > Bacteroidota > Bacteroidia > Bacteroidales > Bacteroidaceae > Prevotella. The sequence continues at coordinate 20,244 of DCIM01000019.1, forward strand.
CATATAAGGGTCCTCGCCATATGTCTCCTGTCCACGTCCCCAGCGAGGGTCGCGGAAAATGTTCACATTAGGAGTCCATACAGAGAGAGCGTGGAAACGAAGGACGTCATCACCATTACGCTGGAGTTCATTCCATTTAGCACGAGCCTCGGTACTGACAGCATCGAAAACGCGATAAACGAGGTCGTCGTTGAACGAAGCAGCCATACCGATTGGTTCAGGGAAGTTGGTCACATTACCCATGTTGGCATAGCCATGAAGAGCCTCGCTCCACCATTGCCAATGCTTGATGCCAAGGCGAGGGATGGCAGGAGAATCGTCGAGCATCAAAGAAGCCTTCTCCTCGAGAGTGAGACGACCACAGAGATCGACAGCTCGCTCATGAGCAGAGAGTGCTGGATTCTGATAAGGAAGAACCTGTGCAGAAGCAGACATTGTGGCGAAGACAAAAGCAATCGCCATGGTTTTTAGTTTTCTCATATAGTTGATTTTTATTATTATCTATTTTTAACCACGAATTTCGCGAATTTCACAAATTTACCTGACAATTATTTTCTTACAACCATCACGAAACCGCCACGAGGTTGGAGGGTTATTGTTGTAGGTACAGATGGGAGATTCTCGATAAGCCAAGGATTGCTTGGGGTGTCAGTATCGGTGAAGACCTGGATTTTCTTGCCCAGTTTCTTCAGGCGAGAAGTTGGAATCTCGACTGTTTTCATAGCGTCTGTGCCGTTGATGCCTGCTATGTACCAAGTAGTACCCTTACGACGAGCAATAACAACCGATTCGCCAGGATAGCCGGAGAGAAGGCGAGTCTCGTCCCATGCTGTAGGGAGATTTCCCAGATAGTCCTTCACCTCCTGAGGTTGAGCGAGGAAACTCTCAGGACGATCGGCAAGATGCTGAATACCAGACTCATAGAGAGCTGTGAGAGCCAGTTCATGACCATGAGTAGTGATGTGAGGATGCTGAGAATCGGTGAAAGCACAAGGGGTATAGTCCATCGAACCAACCACATTACGAGTGAAAGGAAGAGTGGCATTATGCTTTGCAGCACGATTGGTCAGTACAGGACGGTTATTATACCATTCAGCACCATATACGCCCTCAGTACTGATGAGGTTAGGATATGTGCGTTGCCATCCACGAGGGATTGTTGCACCATGGAAATTGACAAGGAGATGATGCTTTGCCGCATCCTCAAGGAGTTCGATCATGAACTGCATGTTCTGATTGGTATCGCCAGAGAAGAAGTCGATTTTCACGCCCTTGATACCAAGAGACTCAAGCCATGCAAACTCACGCTCGCGGTCCTCTGGTTTGTTAAGACGGAACTTTGGTCCAGGAGCGCCATCAACCCAACCGATGGAAGAAGAATACCAAATCATTGGTTTCACCCCATTATCGACAGCATATTTGATGGCATCCTCCACCTTGTAAGGAGGAAGGAAATTGTCCCACTCGGCATCAATAAGTACATATGGCAACTTCAAGGCAATGGCCATGTCTGTGTATTTCTTTATGATGTTATAGTCGTTCGAGCCATGGTTGTAAGCCCAATAAACCCATGCAGCAACACCAGGTTCAACCCATTCGCGAGCATCAGAAATCTTGCAAGGTTCAGAGGCATCGGTGATGAGAGTTGACTCCACGATATCGGAAAGAGAACCGATGATAACCACCTGAGTACCACCTCTTTCCTCACCAGCAGGACGGAGTTCGAAGACATTGTTCTTATCAGTCGCATACATACTTGTAGCGGCCTTTGTGGAATTCATGTTTGCCTCAGAGATGAGAGCGAAGACACCATTATTGTACTCGAAGAGAGCTGGATAGGCATAATGAGAACCACGACCGCCACCATCATAGACAGGAATGTCGTTGTCCTCAAACTGACGGTTCTTTGGGAAGAAACTCTCATAGGCATCCGACCAAGCAGGAATCCAGTTGTTCTTTGACGAAGTGAAATCGACGGTATAGTCGTGAACACGAGGACCGCCAAAGGTAACGCCATCGTTATAGACACTCACGAAAAGGAGGTCTTTGTTGTCGCCTTTTGATTTCTGATACACCCCCTGACAGAAAGCATTCTTACAATGGCTTCTTTTACCGAGTAGCATATCGTATTCAACCTTCTCCTTTCTTGTGTCAGAGAGTCGGTCGTAGTCGGTAGGCATAGTCATTATCTGTTGCCAGACCTTTCCCGTCTTATAAGATACTACAATACCTTTCCCGTTGACATATTCAGCACGAATCTTTCCATTTGGAGATGTCTGGGCTGTAGATGTCAAGGCAATTGTCAAAAACAGAATTGTCAGGATTTTCTTCATAGTGTAACAGTTTTTTTCTTTCCTTTATATGTTATTGTTTTATTCTTTGTTGGAGTCTTGATGATGAAGGTACGCTCGGCAAGCATTCCCTCGAAAGAACCTTCGCGCTCACCAATAACGAGGCGATTCTTACGGTCGTTCCATTTAAGGTTGATGGTAGAGAACGCGCCATTTTCGTAGTTGTAGTTGTCACCCTCATCCTCGTAGATAGTGAACTCGCCATCCTTGCCAGGATAGATATTAATAGTGATTGGTTTGCCAATCTGCGCATCAGTATATTCTGCCACTTCGGTAGTAGGGATGATAGAACCCTTCTTCACAAACAAAGGTAACTTATCAATGCTAACCTTTGCATCTATCCATTGACCACCTTCATATTCCTTGTTTGTCCAATAATCAATCCATTCAGCCCCTTCAGGAAGATAAACCTTACGAGAAGATATTCCAGGATAAGTAACAGGGCAAACAAGATAATTGCCAAACATATACTCATCCTTAAGATCTAAAACATTATCATCAGAATAGTCAAAAGCGAGAGGGCGAGCCATAGTATAGCCGCCAAAACTCTGCTGAGCTGCCATACTATATATATAAGGTATGTGCGCGTAGCGGAGATTTATCATTTTCAATATAGCACCAGCGTATTTACAATCTGACAATTTACAATTTGACGACTTTTCTTCATCTGTAATAAATTGCCATATCTCGCGAGGAGTATCACTACCATGACTACGCAACATTGGAAGGAATGTAGCCCATTGGAACATACGAAGATAATACTCCTTATAGGCATCATCCTTCACTCCATTCGGGAATTCACCTGTGTAGAACCAACGACGGCCATCATTACGAGTGAAGAAAGAACCCACATCAACAGTCCAGTAAGGATTACCTGTTGCCATATAGTTCAGGCCCGAAGGAATCTGCTGACGGAAAGACTCCCATGAGGCATGAGTATCACCATTCCATACTATAGTGCCAAAGCGCTGCTGACCGGCATAGGAAGAACGAGTAAGGTTGACAACGCGTTTGTCAGAATTCTGCAAGCGCTGGTTCTCGTAGATGCCCATACTATGGTATAAGGAATAAAGACTTGAGCGTTCTATACCTAATGATGCAGAGAGGATATCCTTGTTCAGTTGCCAACGATATTCATGACTGTTCCATCCATAAGGATTACCATCAAGGTCTGTGGCTGGGATACGGTTCCAATCGCCATCAAAAGGTTCTGAAGAATCACACCACCACGCATCAAAACCACGAGAGAAAAACTCGTTATTTGCATAGCTCCAGTAATGCTTTCGCGCCTCAGGGTTGAAAACATCATAGACATCATTAGGCAACATCATACCAAGAGCCTTGAAGTCGTCGGCTTCAGGACACCATTGAGGGTTAGGCCATATGCTCACCATCAACTTAGCGTTCATGGCGTGGATAGAATCAGCAAGCGCCTTTGGGTCGGGATAGAATCTCTCGTCCATCTTCATATAGCCCCAGCCCTGTGGCCAGTAGTTCCAGTCCTGCACAATCATATCAATTGGCACATGACGACGGCGATATTCCTTGAGAGTATTGATAAGATCGGCAGAAGATACATAGCGCTCCTTTGACTGAGTGTAGCCAAAGACATAACGAGGCATAAGCGACACATTACCAGTAAGGTAACGATAGCCAGCTACGACTTTTTCCATAGAGCCTTTCCCCTCGCCCTTCCCCACAGGAAGGGAGCCACCATAGATAAAATAGAAGTCAAGTTCCTTTGAAGCCTCAAGTTGCATGGAATATGTGTAGTCGCTATTGCCATGATTCTGTGTGCTACTGTATTTCATTGCACAGCCAGAGTCGAAGAGAAGACCATAGCCATTGGTAGAGACAAGTACTGGAATATGCACTTTAAGGTTGTGCTGTGTGAGCCAGATAGTTTTGCCTTGCAAATTGAGATAATCCTCCATCTGACTACCAAGACCATAGAGAGCCTTTTCGCCAGGAGAGCAGAATTCGGTAATATAGCGAGTACTTGTGCAAGTTGTGTCGCGACGAAGAATGTCACGAACAGTAACCTTTCCGTTTGCAGTCTCTACGGTATGAGCAGAAGCCTCGTCGTACTCTATGCGTTCCTGATAGACAGGACCACCACAACGAGGTTTGGCGGTAAGTAAAATATCGCCCGAGGCCAAATCAGAAAAAGTCACTATTCCAGATTTCCTGTCAACAACAACCTTAAGACTGCCAGAAACGACAGTCTCTGAATCGGATGTGACAGTTTTCTTCGTTTCAACATTCTTTGGAGTATATATACATGCTCCTGTGTTGTTGTCATGAAGTTCATTGTCGGCACTCCATTGTACGCGAACAATCTCGGGAGTAACAAACTGCACATCCCATCTCTGAGCATTTACGCCAAGAGAAGATACAAGCGATAGTAGGATGACAAGAAATCTGTGTTTCATTGTTTATTTGTATATTTTTACGGTTTGTACAGGACTCAATGCCTTGAATCCGTTAAGAGTAGTTTTCTTGCCTGAATATGTCACAGTTCTGGTGGCACCTTCTGTGAGATATCCACCAATGACATTAACAGTAAACTTACGCGATGCAAGCATACCATCGAACGAGCCCTTGCGATCACCGATGGTGAGAGTACGACTCTTATCATTCCACTTGAATGTGATGGTTGAATAAGCACCATTCTCGTAGTTGTAGTTATCGCCTTCGTCCTCATAAAGAGTGAACTCAGCATCTGCTCCGGGATATACATTTATAACGAGATCATCCCACTTCTTCTCCGAAGAATATTGAACATCAGGACCTATAGGGAGGATAGAACCTGCCTTCACAAAGAAAGGAATCTTATCAATAGAGGTCTCAGCCATTATGACCTGACCACCAAAAGCGACTGTATTTGTCCAAAAGTCATACCATGCAGCTCCCTCAGGAAGATATATGCCACGACTCTTTGCCGATGTGAAATCGACATTTGTTGGAACAGCACTTGCCACACGACTGTCCTTGCTCCATCCATCGTTCTCCTTGAGGTCCTTCTGGATGAGTTCTGGAGTATATTGAGCATTTACGATAGGTGCAACGAGGAGTGATTTTCCAAACATATACTCATCCTTTATGTCATAGACATTCTTATCGTTGATAAAGTCCATGAACAGAGCACGCATGAAGGTTGAATTGTTCTTTGTCACCTGCCAAGATGTGCTGTAAATATAAGGTAAGAGGCGATAGCGAAGTTTTACGGCGTCAACAAGGGCATCGTAGATAGGTTCGCCGGCCTTGCCATAGAGGTAGAACTCACGGGGAGCATCCGCTCCATGACTACGCATCATTGGAGTGAATACTCCAAACTGCAACCAGCGGACATATAATTCATGGAACATTGGATTCTTTGGAGCGCCACCCTCTACCCCATTGTTGTAAGAGCCACAGAAGAAGCCGCCAAGGTCGGAGTTCCAATGAGGCATACCTGTGAGTGAGAAGTTAAGACCTGCCGTTACCTGCTTACGGAGCATATCCCATGAAGACTGGACATCGCCCGACCACACATTAGAACCATAACGCTGCTGACCGAGGAAACCCGAACGGGTGAGGATGATGACACGCTTGTCGCGCGACTCTGCCTTCTGCTGTTCGGAGACACCACCGACGCACATCAAAGGGAACGCATTACGAACGCTACGGAAGGTTCCAAGAGGAGTAGGAGCATCAAAGTCAGATTCCTTCTGATCAAAGTGATCAGGTTCAGTAGAATCCATCCACCAGCCATCAATACCATATGAGAAAAGGCCCTTGCTGAGGTATTTCCAGTAAATCTCTCGAGCCTTGTCGCTATAAGGATTGTAGACACGAACACCTGAAGGATAGTCCATTCGTGGAGGCCAGATATGAGAGAGACCCGACTGTGGCCAAGTCGCGATATCAAAGAGCAGGCCCTCTTTGTCGAGTTCGGCATACTGTTTTGTCTGAGGACCGAAAGACTGCCATATACTAATCATCATCTTTGCATTCAAGCCATGAACCTCATCAACAAACTGCTGTGGACGGTCGAAATCAGGGTTATTGAACTCCATAGCATTCCACAAGTAGTTGTTTCCCCAATACTGCCAATCCTGAATGATAACATCAAGCGGAATACCAAGTTCACGATACTTCCGAACAACGCCTACAGTCTCATCCTGCGACTTATAACGCTCCTTAGACTGCATAAAACCATAACTCCAGAGAGGCATCATTGGCACTTCGCCAGTAAGTTGGCGAATGCAGGCAATTACATTATCGGCAGAACCACCATACATGAAATAATAATCGATGCAGTCGCCTACCTGTGAGGAGAAGGATGTTTCACCCACCTGACCATTTACCTTATCGCTGTAGGTCGTAGCAGAGTAGTTATCCCAGAAGATGCCATAGCCCTTTGTTGACTGGATGACAGGCGAGAAATCCTCTGTGTTGTTCTGTGCCAGCAGTTTTGTCATATTACGCTGCATCATCTGGTGGTTCTGGAGTTGACCAAGACCATATAGTCCTTCTGCGGGATCCGTCTGGAACATCTGTTTTACCGAATATGTCGGGTTACCAGCATCGTTGAATGGAGTAAATGCGTCAGAGGTTGCTTTTTCCGAAATAAGGTACTTACCCTTAGAAGAGAAAGAAACCAGTCCTGTGGTCTTATCCAAAGAAACTGACATTGACGAAGATGTCATTGTAATAGTGCCGTTTGCTTCAGACTTCTTATATTTCACAGACTCAGGTTTTGCAATAACCGACAGACTCTCCTTTTTCATTGTCTTACCCGTTGGAGTCTTGAGAATTCTGACACACTGAGGGTTGAACCACTGTATCTCAACAGTCACGCCGGCTGATGCAACATCCACCTGCGCATCCTGCGCAAAGCAAGGAAGGATCGAAAGCATGCAAACACTGATAATAGAAAAAATAGTCTTCATGTTGGTTTATTTTTTGAGAAGTCTAACTTCATAGATGTCAGCCTGCCTACCAGGTTTTGCCACAAACTTTATGCGTACCTGCGTCTTTCCCTTAAGAGCTTCTGCAGGAATCTCGTATGTCTCATACTGCCATACCGATGAGCGCCATTTCTTTGAGTTATTAACAGATTTCACAAGCATATCATCAGCATAGAGATCAAACTCGCAAGTACGCCACTCGTCCTGACCCCAGTATCGGATACGGATGTCGAGGTTCTCCTCGCCCTGTGTCTGCATCATGTAACTGAAATAATGTCCATTCTGAACATCGCGGAATGCTACATCATTATCTACACCCTGGCCTGTTCCGTCAGTTTCCATAAAATGATCACTCTCTGGTTGCTGCTCACCAGGTTGAACCTTATCTACAGTACGAGCATCGAGAGCTTGACGATCAGCCTCTTCCTTAGCAAGGTTTTCGATATATTCCTTATAACCATTCTCTGAAAGAGCAAGCCAATACAGCATATAACGCGAATCATGAATCTCAAAGAATGGTTGTAACTCACCCTCGATCTTATTCTCCATCTGACAGTTCATCTTGAAATGAAGTGGTTTACCTGGAATTGGTTCAAGGCAGTTAGCAATATCCTCTACATTCTTTGCCACGAGGAACGGAGCCTTGTCAACAGGTAGTTTCTTACCCGTTGCCAACTGACCAAAACGGCTATCATCGGCAAGGAGTCCGGCCAAGTCTTCTGTACCTGTCTTCATACCAAGAACGATAGGGCCATACATGATGCTCACATAATGAGGTACGTTAGGCATGTGCTCAATAGATGCATGCATTGGGAATGACACCTCAATGACATCGCCCTTCTTCCATTTGCCTTCGATGGTTACATATTCAGCTTTGTCTGACTGGCTTGTTATTTTAATATCCTTTCCTTTGACGCTAACCTCGAAATTATTGCACCATGAAGGTTTGCGAAGATGAATGGCAAACTTCCCCTTACCTTTTACAATGGTTATACGACTTGTTTCGCCATAAGGGAACTGTGTCTCCTGACGCAATACTACCTTCTTCTCCTTCCAGTTCAGTTCGCTGGCAGCATAGAGATTGACATAGAGTTCTTTATTATCCTTATGTGTATAGATAATCTGACCGTATTTACCATGATTCTCCATACCTGTACCAACACAACACCACATTGCCTCATTAGGTACAGAATAGTTGCGGTAATGACGAGGACGGGCAGAAGTGAAGTACACATAACCACCATGCTCAGGGTGCTGAGTAGATAGAATATGATTAAATGTCGCGCGCTCCATGAAGTCTGCATACTTTGCGTTATCAGGATCCATACGCCGCAACTCCTCAGAGAGTTTGAGCATATTATTGGTGTTACAACTCTCCAAACCGTCAATATCTCGTGTCCAATCCGAACAAGCAGCCTTGCTTGGGAAATGCTCACGGCGACTGTTTCCTCCTACACTGAGACTACGTTTTTTTGTCACTTCCTCCCAGAAGAATCGACTTGCTTCAAGATAATCTTTATCACCGGTAATCTCGGCAATACGCGCAAAACCTACCACCTTTGGTACCTGTGTGTTTGCATGCTTATTGTCGAGCATCAGAGCATCATGGTTCTTCATTGGGTTGAGCAACCACTTATGAGAGAAACGCTTTGCACAATCAAGATATTTCTTTTCGCCAGTAAGAACATAAGCATCAGCAATGACCTCATTAATTCCACCATGTTCCATTCCAAGGAGTTCCTCCAATTTCTGGTCAGACACATTTGATGTGATATCAATAGCCCAATCGCAGAACCCAAGGAAAAGCTGTTTTGCATCTTCATTACCGCAGTATACCCATGCGTCTCTCAAGCCGGCATACATCTTATGGATATTATAGAAAGGAACCCATGCACCATTGAAAGCAGAGAAGTCACCCTTCTGGAATGTAGACCAGATGCGGTCACTCTCTGGAATACCACCTACATAGCCCTTACCCCATGAAGGATGGTTTTGACCGCAAGCCTCAACACAGTCCTTTAACTCCTTAATCATATAAAGCATGCGTGCTTCGCACTCCTTATTTCCCTGAGCAGCATTGAGGGCCATTGCTGTAAGATAGTGTCCCCCCACATGACCGTCAAGACCAATCCAGTTTGGGAAACTCTCAGCCCTTGCAGGAAGTCCTGCCTCCTTGCGGTAAGGAGCCAATAGACGATCTACATCATACTGAAGAAGAGTCTTCACGTTTACATCCTCCGCATGTTTTAGCGGACCATCAAGCAATACTACATCGCCTAATGGGAACTCATCTGAGTAAATTCTATCTTGTGCATTTGCAGGTGCAATAGACAAGCACAATGCAAACATTGATACCAAAGGTTTCTTTCCTAACATCTATCTATCGTTTTTTATAATACCTTCCACATTTTCAGTGAGATGTAGCCATCACCAAAGCCCGGTGTACAGACAAAGATGGCATTATTGAGCCAGTCGTACTTGCTGTCGTTTGGCGCCTCAAACTTTGGCGAAGTACGGAAATAGAACTGTCCTTCTTTTGTAACAATCAAACCGCAATTACGAACATGAATATTCACGCCATCATCAGTCTGGATGCTATAAATAGCCTCGAGTTCTGTACGACATTTTTCTCTATCCTGCAACTGATAATCAGCACCACCCGGAAGTACGATTCCCTTAAGTCCAGGACCTTCGAAGGTACCTCCCACGATAGGAATGATGAAACGCTCGCCCTTTGAGGTCTTTCCAACAGAATAAGCACCATCACACTTGCACTTTATCTCAAAAGCAAACTCCAACTCAGGAGCAACCTCTGTCTGTGCCATTGCAAACTGCGAAAAGAAGCACAGCACTAAAAACAATAATTTCTTCATGATTGTAGTATGTTAGTTAATGAGGAACACTTTGTCAACACCATTATATGTACATGTCACAGTAGCACGACCATCAGCAATCTTACCTGTCTTAATTTTTACTGCAGGATTGTCACAAGTAACCTTGATTGTTGAATTATCATCCATCTTACCATAAACCTGATAGTGGTTTGTCTCGCTGTAGCCGTTCTGGTTTGTGAAGAATATTGGCTGCTGAGGGATAGTGAGATTTACGCCATCGATCTGGATAGCAACTTGAGGTACCTTTTCTGCTTTAGTACAATCGGTTGTCTTTGAAAAACTGATTCCATGCATATCGAAAAGACCTATTGGGCGCTGTGGACCACGTGGAGCCCCCCAACGAGGACGCTCTGGTTCTTTAACATCAGGTCCCTCCACTACGAAGTATATAGCGTGCTTACCCTTAAGGCCTGCCAAACCAGGAACTTCTATAACAAGATTCTTATTTTCACCTCTCTTTCCAGCCACATGTACCTGCGACAGCAGTTTACCATTATGAACTTCATTAGCATAAGCGCCGTCGAGCATCACATTGATATTGAAAGGCTGTTCTGTGCCGAGTGTTAAATCAATATTAAGATAAACCTTATCACCCTCTTTTGCGCCCTCGAATGCCTTGCAGCCCTTTGTGTCTTCAGCAAGACCAGCGAAGTTAAAGTACTTGAAACCAACAATATTACCATTCTTCAAACCTGCAAGATCCATAGAGTTGTCCCAAACATCATGCTGATCCTGCATTGCTTCGTTGTTATTGATGAAGCAAGCAATACCGGCAGAATAGTACTTGAATGGATTAAGACCGAAAATCTGGAAACCCTCAGATGTCACTTCTGCACCTGTGTAGTGATCGCCGTTTGAAGCCTTTGCCGACCATTCGTTGTTTGGAACAAATGGATCATAGCCTACGATACGCACCTGACCGCCCTTTGCAACCGGTTTCTTGTCCCATTCTATCTTCACAGGGGCAACCATTGCCTGACGCATATAGCCGAAACCACGTGGAGGACGATGATAGAACACATACCACTGACCGTTGATCTCCTGAAGAGAACCGTGAGTATTATGAGCAAAGTTACCTGTTGTCAAAGCACTACCGTCCTCGTTGAGAACAACGCCACGGGAATCAACAAGTACACCACCTGAGCGCCAAGGACCAAGAGGTGTATCGCCGTAAGCATAGCGAAGAGCTGAATTTGTTGAACCAAGACCATAGTCAGGACCTGAATAACCAGAGAACACCATCACATACTTGTTACCTACCTGACGGATTGAAGAAGCCTCAAAGAAGTTGAACTCACCTGGGTTCTGGCCTTTGTAGAGTGCAGGATATTCAGTGCCCTTAGGGTCGCGAACTTCTCCGTAACGAGCAGAAGCAGGAATGAAGTAGTCGTGGATATCTGTACCAGGACGAACGGAGTACATTGTATTCTGGTCCATCTCAGCTGCTGTTGAGTGCTGGAAACCGTAGAACACATAAGCACGGAATCCCTTGTCGTAGTCCTTATCCTTCTTGTTTGTGATATTCTCAATGAATACAGAAGGGTCGAAATCAATCATTGAACCTTCAACACACTTTCTTCCGTCCTCTGTGAGGTTGATTGGTGTGAATGGTCCGTTTGGACGGTCGCCCTTACAAACCATTGGCACACGCTGCCATCCACGAGAGTGTGGATAGAGATAATATGTCTTCTTACCTGTGGTTTTGTCCTTCACTTCAACAAGGTCTGGGGCAAACATGATATCCCACAGGCCATCGATATAGTATTTGAAGATAGAACCTTCGTCACGCCAGTCGGCAAGATTCTCTACAGGTGCCGACCACATACGGATATCCGGTCCACAATAGTCGGTGTTCTTTACATCGTGCGAACCTATTATATATGCGCGATACTTACCTGGATTGTCTGGATCTTCGAATACGCGTGGTTCACCGTCTGGCAAATGTTCCCAAAGAGGGAGATAAGGATTTTGTGCAAAGCCGAATGCAAAATGCATTAAGAAGGCCAATGATAAAAACTTCTTCATATTTTATTGAGATTGTTTGTTCTTTCCTTTTATTTATTTTGCAATCATCTTTCGACCATTGCAAATGTAGATCTGACCATGCGAGAGTACATTGATTCGCTGTCCCAAGAGGTTATAGTAGTAACCATCCAACTGTGCGGAACCGTTTTCTTCTACACTTTCTATTCCTGCAAGTTCTGCTGCCTCACGAAGTGCTTCATGTACTCCCCAGTAAGCTGGTTTCTTGTTCATATTGCTGTCGAAGAGCAAAGGATTCCTTCCTGTTCGCCATGTGAGGTCATCTGCAAGTCCCCATATCATCAGACTCTGGCAATTCTCGTTTCTCATCGCAATCTTTGCAAGCGAATAGTAGGTCTGTGCCTGTTTCTGAAGATTTTCTGCTGATGTATCATCAATACCGAGGTCAAGTTCGGTGATGCGACAAAGGAGACCTGCTTCCTTGCAACGCTTGATGTTGGCTTCTATGGCACCAACATAATTCAAACCTGCATCCATATGTCCCTGAATACCAATACCGTCGATTGGAACGCCACTGTCCTTCAATCGCATAGCGAGATTGAAAAGTGCCTCTGATTTTGCCCAACCTTTTCCTTCTACGCCATAATCATTTAAGATGAGGATTGCATCTGGATCAGCCTCATGTGCCCACACAAATGCGGAGTCAAGGAATTCCTCACCAATGCCGGTTGACCAAACTGAAGGACGAAGGTCATAGCCTTTAGGATCTGAATAGATAGTCTGCTGATTATCCGAAAGCACCTCGTTGGCAACATCCCACTCTTTCACCTTTCCCTTCCAATGTCCTACAACCTTCATGATGTGATTCTTCATGATGGAGAGTAGTTCTTCACGCGAGAAGTTGTTGGTGTTCTTTGTTCCGTCTGTGGTCAACCAACTTGGATTCTGCGAATGCCATACAAGCGTATGACCACGAACATACATGTTATGACGATCAGCGAAATTCACCAAGCGATCGCCATTGTTATAACTGAAACTGTTTCGACTTGGTTCTGTGGCATCGAATTTCATTTCGTTCTCACAGACCACCATGTTGAACTGTTTGTAAAGGGTGGAGGTACGAGCACTTCCTTCGCTATCGACATTGATTCGGCCATCATAGATAGGGACACACGATCCGATAGTGGTATCCATCATGTCGGCATAATAACGAAGTGGTTTTGAATCGCTTTTCTCTGAGTCGACATCAACTGTACCTGTGTCGTCAATCATTCCCGAACCACCTTCTTCATCCTCTACATCTCCTTGTCCGGTATAGATGACAGAGGTAACACGGGCAACAACTCGGAAACCGTCTTCTGTCTCCTCTTGCTCCACGCTCCATGTATATGCCTTTGGATAAATGATATTAAACTGCCATGCGACATTATTATAGGAGGTCTTGCCCTTCGCTGTCAACAGAACGAACTCATCACCTTCGTGAAGGTCTGCATTTTCTGTCAACTGTATTCTAAGGCGTGGCATCTGGTCGGATGTTGCAAAATCCTGACCGATGTTATAATAAGACACAAGACCTTCTACATTCACCTGATCATACTCTGTCGCACTACTTATCTCACAATCAATGCGTCCTGTAGGACGGACAATGAGCGTGAGATCCTTACCACCGGCATAATCTGCGATGTCGAGTCTTCCAATGCCGTCATCTCCTGGCTGTAGTATGCCATAGACATTTGTTGTTGCTGCAATATGACCTGTACCGCCGGCTATTCCATCGGTCATAATATTCAGGCCTGCAATATCTGCTGATGATGGTGTTCCAAGGGAACCTGTCAGTTTCTGTTCTTTTGCTGTTGCCGCATCATTATTGAAGAGTACCCGCCCACCAAGCACTCTGACACCACCGGTGATAAGGTTATTGTTACCAGTGATGCGATATGTGCCGAGTCCTTCTTTTATCAGACCTACCTCCATTGACATATTGTCCTTGACAGGAGAAATGCGTCCGGCAAGTAGTGCGTCCTCGTCAGAACTACCAACAATATAATAGGAGTTGTTACTTGCTTTCTCTTTCATATAGCCATAAATCTGGCTACCTTCTTCGGTTTCAAGGCGACCGATACGAATAGCACGGGTTCCCGATTCTGCAGCAAGCGTTGCACCCGTGTGAATCGTAAGACTGCTTGTCTTCAGCGTACTGTTTGCCTTTCCTCCTTCAATGTCGTTCATCACATTGTCGAGGTTGAAGGTCTTACCATTGTGCATCCATACAAGACCGTAGAAGCCGTTTGTCTCACAAAGACTTGTATTTGGATACACATGCACATCGCCCTTGAATCCTGACCAATCAGGGCTCATCTTGTCCGAACCTCCAATATATGTTCTCTCACCAGCACTATTGATATCAAGGCGTCCTTCACCGATTATCTTGCCTGTTATATATGTATAGCGCGCTGTATTTAATATAAGGTGTGAACCTTCCATCATCTTGAACGATGTGGAAATGGTTACATATGACGAGGAGGTGTTCTGCTGGGCATAGTCCTTCGTAACAGTTCCTTCTATCGTCTCATAGCCATCATTACTACCCAACATTTCGTTAGGTAGTAACAATAGCATGAAAAACAGGGCAAATGCCTTCAAACCTTTTATCATCTTCAAAGAAGTCGTTATTTGTTTCTTGCTCTGTTGAAGAACTTCACCATCTCTGCGAGGTTGCCTTCCGAATACATATTGAATCCGTGACCACCTTCTGCCTCGAAATGTGCACAAGCTCCTGCAACCTTTGCCTCAACAAGGGCATTCCAGAACTCTTGTCCCTGACATGAAGGAACAACATTGTCCTTCAAACCATGGTTTACAAAGATAGGAACTGTTGTCTCGTTAATGAAATATATTGGTGAGAGGAGATTGAAAGCATCCTCATGGCCTACAAATTCAAATCCCATGAGATTGTCCTCTGGTGCTGGATGATTCTTCTTGATACCATCACAATCCATATTCATCAAATCAATAGGACCACTCCACTCACAGCAGGCATTCACTGCACTGCTCTCGTTTGTGTACTGGCCAAGACTACCTTCAATATCCATCTCCACTTCACCACTCTTTGCTGTCTTCACACCATTTGATGCAGCGCAAAGGGAAGCAAGATGAGCTCCACTTGAGAAGCCTGAGGTACCGATGAAGTTTGTGTCGAAATGATACTTCTCTGCATTACCGCGAATCCAACGAACAACGGCCTTGATATCCTGAATCTGTGCAGGATACTTTGCATCCATACTGCTACGATGGTTTGGGCAAACTACTGCATAACCTGCCTTGAGCAATTCGTTGACAATTGTACCTAAATCGGCCATTCCCTTTGAGCTGTTGCTGAACCATGCCGAACCGTAGATATGCACTACAACTGGATAACCATCTGCTGGCTTTGCTGTCTTTGGGATATACACATCAAGATTGTGATAAACCTGCTCGTCACCGACATAGTTCTGGTCTATGAACTTCTCTGAGCATTCTACCTTGATCTCAGGCATCTGAAAACCGCCAAAACCGAAGTTCTGAGCATTTGCTGAAATAGAAAGTGTAAGAGCAACGCATGCAATTACTTTTTTTACTGTAGGTTTCATTTTAATTAATGTTTTTTTATTGTTATTTTTTGAGTTTATATCATTTTGTCATCTTCCACCAATCCCAATTAAAGAGATTCTGCTTCTGGATGGTGTTTGCCTTGAACACGAAATACAAGTCGTGCTTGCCTGTAACAGGTGTGAGATTTGTTGTGAATTCCTCATACTTGAACTTTGTATTTGGAACTACGACCTTTCCTATACATTTGCCTTCTGCTGAGTCAATATGCAGTTCCATAATGCCTCCATACAACTGACTTGAGCAACTTGCAGTGAAGGTTTTCGCGCCTTTTCCGAAGTCAACTCCTTTCACAAGGAGATACTCACCCTCGTCGATATCTGTCACGAAGAGTGTTGGATTCCATGGACCTGAAGGATTCTCGCGTGTTGTCTTCAGTCCATAGCCCCATGCCATAGTCTCTGCCTCTACCTTGCGAAATGGGTCGAAACTACCCACCTGCTCGAGTTTGCAGTCTTGGAAATATGGCAGTTCCTGAATGGTGCCATCTGGGTTGTAAGTCATCTCTGCTGCAGATACACTACGCTGCTCGGCATGACGACTGGTCTTCATACGGAAGATGTCGTAGTTCAAACCAAAACAATATGACTTGCCTTTGTAGTCGATAATTCCGGGATGATTACCTCGGGTACGAGGGGTATGGTTCATTATATGGCCTTTGTACTCCCATGGTCCTGTGGCGTTCTTGCTCATTGCATAACCGATTCCTTCTGGACAGCAAGTGGAAGCAAATGCCATGTAATAGCATTTCTCGCCTTTCGCATTCTTTCTTGACCAGAACCAAGGTCCTTCCTGATAGTCCTGGATATGTGGATGTTCAACGATATCTCCGGAATAGGAAATCATATCTTCATTCAGTTTCACCATATACAGGTTTGGATTTCCCCAATACATATATGCCTGACCGTCATCGTCAATCCATACCGTAGGGTCGATGTCATACCAGTGTTCCTTCTGCCATACGAGCGGTCCACCGAGAGGATCCGTGAAAGGTCCGTAAGGCGAATCACTGACAAGTACTGATATTCCATTACCATGGATAGGGCAATACATATACCACTTACCATTGCGCTCAATGACTTGCTCTGCCCATGCTCCGTTGTTGTTCTTATACCATTCAAAATCCTTTAGCGAAGCAACAGCGCCATGATCTTCCCAGTTCACCATATCTGTTGAAGTATACAGCAACCAATCGGTCATGTCAAAGCCCTCTGCCCCATCATTGTCGTGTGTGGTATAGAGATATACCGTATCCCCATGCACATAAGGAGCAGGGTCAGCCACATACTTTGTCTGGATGATTGGCATATTAAGCTCTTGTGCGCCAGCCAATGATGCTGCCAATGACGCTAACCCTATCAGGAAAAACTTTTTCATTTTATTCGCAAATTAGACATGCACCATTTACAGGGACAACTGCAGTATAAGTGCGTTTTTTGTTCACCTTCACAGCCTTCACTGAACCATTGAGGTTGCTGTCGTCGCTATATACGTTGACCATCTGTCCAACCTCGAACATATCGAGTGGCACCTGGATCTTCAGAGGTTCTTTCTGTCCATTCACTGCTGAAACATACCACTTTCCTTCCTGGCTCCTACGAGCAAGGACGATATACTTGCCTGGATAACCGTCAATAAAACGGATATCCTCCCATGTAGTAGGTACTGTCTTCATGAAGTCAACAGCCCAGGCTGGAGCATCGGTAAGATTGTTTGGTGCCATAGCGAAGTGCTGAACAGGGCCCTGGAAGAGTACTGCTGTTGCGAGGGCAAATACATCTGACGTTACACGATGGCCACCCCACATCTCATTAGAGTTCTTTGGGTTGTAGTACCAATTAAGGGTCGAGCCACCGAAATCCATGCTTCCTACAGTGTTGCGGATAAATGGTAGGAATGTAGCGTCCATTGCCTCCCTGTCGCATTCGTTCTGTCCAAAATGCAGGTTCTCTGAAGCACGAACGGCCTCGCTTGCTACATAGTTAGGGAACATATACTCCCAACCACGAGGCAATGTACATCCGTGGAAGATTACCATTATGCCATATTTCTGAGCATCAAGAAGGATGTCGCGATAGAGTTGCATAGTGCATTGCTTATCGCCGCCGAAAAAGTCAACCTTGATACCACGTATTCCAATCTCATTCATCCATTCCATCTCCTTCTGGCGATGTGATGGTGTGTCCATACAGTTGAGTGGTGTCTGCGGAGCATCGTTCCACTGACCGTTGGAGTTATACCACAGATAGAGATATACGCCCTTAGACTTGCCATATTTAGCGAGTTCGGCTATACGCTCACGACCAATCTGGCGGTCCCACATTGCATCAACGAGAAGCGACTGCCAACCCATTTTCGCGGCGAAGTCGATATATTCCTTCTGGGTGTCAAAGTTACAACTCTCGTCATTGGCAATAATCCACGACCATGCTCCTCGTCCGTATGACTCTGCAACAGTCTGACGGAGCATATTGCTTGTTTTCTCGTTCAACGCAAGAACATCCCATGTGATGGTTGTCTCTACGATATCCTTCAAGTTATCAGAGATGGTAATTGTACGCCAAGGGGTCTTGTCGGGCAATGCCATCTGGGCTCCTGTCGAACCGAATCCATTGTTTTCCTTCTCACTTGGGAAAGATATCTGGTAGTTACCGCCACCCTTATTCTCAAGTTTACAACCTGGATAGTTACCTGCCGAACCTGTCTCAGATACGAGTATCCAGCATTCACTGTCCTGGAGGGGGCTTTTAAACAGACAAGGGAAGGTGTATCCGTATCCCCAACCATTCTTACCCATCTCTTCATCGGCTGTATAGTGTGTCTCGTAGCTTGGTGCAGTGCGGGCAAAACCGGTCATCGGATGCATCTGTGGACACATGAAGGTTGTTGTACCTTCAGGCATGGCAAAAGATGATGCTTCGCTATCTACAACACAGCATTTGGTATCTTTGTTTGTTGCAAGGAGTTCGTATTGGAACGCCACATTATTGTTTTCTGCTACGAAGGTTACGGCAATAACATCCTTTCCGTCCTTTGCAAAGGTATAGACGGTCTTGTTGGCAGTGACATGATTCTCACTGCGTTTGATATTGTAGAGTTTATAGTCGGTCTCAACCTTAGTTGTTTCTGATGTCTTGCTCAGCGTCATTCCCTGAGTAAGGTCGCCAACGTTTGTTACAAGTCCAAGAGCCGACTGCTCAACAACAGTCCTGCCATCAAAGGCTACACTGTATGCAGGTTTACCCTGTTCGCAACTGACAGTTACCGTCAGTCGTCCGTCAGGAGATGTCTGGGCTTTTGCTCCATTGAACATTCCGCCTACGAGCAGGAATGTAGCCATTAATGACAATCTTGTTGATTTCATCATATATATAATTAGGTGTTATCGCATAATGAATTTCTTTCCGTTGCGGATATAAATCCTTCCTGGCTTAGGAGTGGTGACACGCATTCCAGTGAGGTCATAGATTGCCGATGACTTGTCTGATGTTGCAGATACTGTCTCAATGCCGGCAGTCTTCTCTGTCAGTTTCTTGTAAAGACGGACATACTGCTTGTCGGCCTGTGGTGTCTCGAATGCTGGCGAGAGCCATGAGTTTTCTCCTGCTTCTGCTGCACCGACATTCTGGATGGTGTATCCCTTGCCATCTTCGTAATCTACCTTCCATAGACCGTAGTTCTGGGCATCCTGACCATATTGGTTATTCAAACCAAGGGCAAAAAGACACCACGAACCAGGAGGGGTATTCAAATAGCCATTATTCTCCCAGAGGTCGTATGTGCCGCCTTCCTGATTTGCCATCTGAATGGTATAGAAGTTTCCTGTCAGAGTGGTCTGGGCATCTGTCACCTTCTTTAACTTGAACATATAGTATTCATTGTTGGTGAGGTCGTCGAAATTTCCACTACGGATGTTCTGCGGACTGTCAAGACTGGTGTTTCCATAAAGGATGGCCGTGCAACCGTTGTTTGTGCAGAACAGAAGCTGACCGCTGAGACGGTTTGCTTTGCCTGTTATCTCGTCCTCACCGACTACAGTATATTCCTTTGGCTGCTCTGGCTCTGGGATAGGGTCGATGGTCTCAAGACGATAGTTCTTGCAGAAGTTCCATAACTCCACAGCATTGTTGTGCGAAGGATTGTGGTCGCCCCAGTTGTACATGAAGAGTTCCACCTTATAGCCATCAGCATTCTCCCACACTTCCTTCTCGCCTGGAGTCGCTCCGCTCATTGGACGGTAGTTGGTTGTCTTGGTATAGGTGTTTTCACCATTCACCTTCGACATGTTCTCTACATAGCTGTGAACATCGTATGAGTCGAGCGGGAACACACTATCGTCCTTGGCATGACAATGGATGAGGTTGATAGGTCCTTTTACCTTATTCCATGGTTGCTCAGAGAACTGAATACCACTACATGGAGCAAAAGCGGCAATCTTACCGGTCATATTGTGCATGCTATGATAAATCAGCATCGACCCCATCGAGAATCCGCTCCAATAAACTCGGTGTGCATCAATCTTATACAATGCATACATCTCACCGATGGTCTGTTCAACGAACTTCTGATCGCTTGTTCCGCCAATGTCCCAAGTATTACCATTGCTGCGAAGATACACAACAATAAACTTTTCGCTGTCAACCATCTGGTACAGTTTGTCTGCATCATATTGGTACTCCGGACTTTGATTCATTCCATGGGTGACAATCATAAGTGGCATGTCTTCACTCACATTGTCTGGAGTGAAGACTACCATATTACGCGATTTACCATTTACAAGGATATTCAAGCTGCTCTTCTCGTAGGCCAGGGAATGTCCACTGACCAACAACAGCATAATAACCAGGATGGATTTGAGAATTTTCATTTCCTATTTTGTTTATTTTCTAAAGAGAAGCTGAGCATATTCTCTCAAGGCACGACGCCATGTGAGAAACTCGTGTGCAGTACCAGGAGAAACATGACTCACAGCATTGTAGCCCGCTGCCTTCAAGTCTTCTACCGACTGCTTTACGCGTGCTGGCTGTTCCTTCTCACCTGTACTTACGAACATAAGCTTTGGTGCAGGCTTGCCTTCAAGTTCCTGTGGTGTGTACTGACCGCCTGAGAAGAGTCCCCAGTAACCAAAGGTCTCTGGATGTGCCAATGTGATGATATGGGTTTCCATACCTCCCATCGACAGACCTGCCATAGCACGATGATCACGGTCGGCAATAGTCATGAAGTGTGAGTCGATATAAGGAATCATCTCGTCAACAACGAGTTTCTCGAAATTCTCGCTCCAGTTGTCAGCAAAACGCTGGCCGAAGCGGATGTCATTTGTAAGACCATAGGTCATGACAACGATGAATGGTTCAATCTTACCCTCTGCAATGAGGTTGTCCATGATAAGTCCTGCATGGCCCTGACGGAACCATGATGTCTCGTTCTCACCCCAACCGTGCTGGAGGTAAAGAACTGGATAACGCTTCTGGCTTACCTTTCCCTTGGCGTTCTTCTCCATCTTGCCATAACCAGCTGGAGTATATACCCATGCAGTACGCATGCACTGACCGCTCTCACTCCAGAAGAGTGTCTGCTGGACATTACCATGCTCTACATTCTTCTCTGCGTAGAAATCGGTATCCTCGTTGGTTGGAATCTCTATACCCGACTCCCAACGGCACGAACCGAAGAAGTTGTGTGTACCTGGGTCGTTCACAACACCACCATCAATAGTGAGGTGATAGTAGTGGAAACCTGGATCCATTGGACCGTCTGTCGTTCCTACCCACATTCCTTCCTTATCCTTGTGGAGCACAGTACCGCCACGGCCACCAAGACCGAGACTTACGATTACGGACTTTGCCTGGGGTGCTTCAACGCGGAAACGGGCATAACCCTGTGAGTTCACCTGTGGGTATTCCTGGCCTGGTTGGTTGAGTTCGTTTGGTACGAAGTCTTCCTTCACCTCTGCATTGTCCAATGCTGGGTCGAAGTCGCGTACTGCATAGTAGCCTTGCTTACGCTTGAGGTCCTTGTCGATAAGGAGTGGATAGTTTGATGTACCTACCCAAGAGTCCTTGTCAGAGAGGTTCCAGAATGTAACAACCTCTACGACATCGCTGTGCTTGCGGAGAACCTTGAACAGACGAGAGTACATATCGGTGTGGAGTGTCTGAACGAATGGCTTGATTTCCATACCTTCACGAGAGAACTGCAACTGACCACCCATCTGCTCATTGGCACGGATGTCGAGCTCTGTAACATGAATGTGCTTTACCAGTTCCTTGTAGCGCACGATTGCTGCGTCGATATCTTCTTCGCTTGGACCATATACATTATAGTGGCCCTGCATACCAATACCCATCTTTGCCACTACTTCTGGCGCGAGTTGCTCCTGAAGGTGCTTCACCATGTTGTAGATTCGCTCACGCTTGCCTGGGTCGCACTCGTTATAGTCGTTGTAGAAAAGGATAGCGTTTGGATCTGCTTCATGGGCAAACTCGAAGGCATACTTGATGAAAGCATCTTCTGCACCGAGCTTTTCCTTGCTATACTGATAATACTTTGAATCGCGGAAAGGCGACTGTGCAGGGAAACCACGGAAAGCAGGGCGCTGCTGGTCGGCCATTGCCTCGTTCACTACATCCCAGCAGTAAACGATGTCCTTATAACGGTTTACAACTGTCATGATATGATCCTTCAGACGAGCAAGGAACACTTCCTTCTTCACGAATTTTCCTTTCTTGTCATAGAGCATCCAGTCTGTACCCTGACTGTGCCACAAGAGGTTGTGACCACGCATAGGGATATTGTTCTTACGGCAAAAATCGGCAATCTGATCGGCTTGCTCCCATGTCCACTCACCTTCCTTTGGATGTGTCTCGATAGGTTTCATTGCGTTCTCACAAGTAACGCTGTTGTACTCCTTCAGTACTACTGCCTCCTGTTCTGGAGTGAGGTTACGAACATTAAGTGCAACACCTACCTTGAAATAATCTTTGTAGGCATCCTTCAAACCAACTTCTGGTCGAGGGTCTTGTTGTCTTCCAAACTGAGCATTCATTGTTGCTGGCATGCAGAATGTCATTGCAAAAACAGCAACTGCTAAAAGGTTCTTTTTCATTTTTCTTTATGTTTTTAGTTTCTTCTTCGTTTTTCTTCGTCACTTCACCCTATGCTTTTCCGCAGGGGTCTTCTTATTTCGCGAGCTCATTCTTCTCAATCACCCACTTCTCGCGCTTCAGGATCTGTGGCTTCTTTCCCTTGAACATCTTCGCAGCTTTCTTATCACCCTTCAACTGCCAGTTGAGCCAAGCGATGGCTGGGATGCTGAACTCACCGCCATGAGCCTGACGATATGTACCGCCATGACCTACAGGATAGTTGATGGCAATGGCTGGCACATGCTGAATTCTATGGAAGTCGTCCATACCGTTTTCGTAGGCGATATCTTCCTTTCCACCAAGGATATAGATTATTGGAGCATGGAGTTTCTTCAACTGATCCTTACCCGGCATTGGCATGTTTGGCATAGCAATCTTTGGATCAATGAACAGACCGCTGTTCATAATCATATAAGCAGTGATACGGCTGTCACCGCAGTTGAAGAGTGTCTGCAAACCTCCACACGACATACCTGAAGCACAGATTGCCTTTGTGTCAACCTTTCCGCAGAGAGGACTCTCCGGATTATCGTTCTGTGCTATTGCCCAGTCTATTGACTCAATCTGCTGCTGTGGTGTCGACATCTCGCCGTTGTAAGGTTTCTCCTCCATTGGAATAAAACCTGTCGCAATGACAAGATAGCCCTGTGATGCAATCTCGTTGAGGAACTTGAAATGCTCCCAAGGAGAATTTGTGCAGGCTCCATTGCCCCACACAAGAACAGGCAGAGGATTCTTCTTTCCGAATTTCGAAAGATCTTGTGGCACGAAAACGGTATGCTCAGGAAGACTGCCCACCTCCATCATCACCGCCTTATAGGCTCCTGTACCACCCTCCTCTACTACCAGTTGGCGTGTAACAGCATCCTTGTGGCAACCGCCATGTTGGCAACCACCCTCACCGCAGGCACCATGACCATGCTTACATTGTGCCTGACAAACCGCAACGCTGCAAACAGACAGCAATGCAATAACAAATAATCTGAATTTAGGTTTCATACTCAATAATTATAGTTTCAATTGTGATTGTTTCTTCGGCAAAGGTATAATATAAATATTAAAATCAAACATTTCCCTGTAACCAATCCTTATATATATGTTACATGCGCGCAAAATGATTATATATTACACAAAAACACCGTATTTCCCCAAAACCCAAAAACAAAGAAAATGAAGGCGAATTATTGAATTTCAAGACAAAAACACCACCATGCAGACAAAAAAGAAACAGTTTGCTGCAAAAAAAATATCTTTTGCATGACCGATACTTTCGCGTATGTTACATTTACATATACCATTTGTTACATTAAGGCTATACCAGTGCATTATGTAACAAATAAGCAGATTCATGTAACAGAAAAATTTGCATTGAGTGAAGAAATAAACTACCTTTGCACCAGAAAAAAAAAAAAATCACAGCGGATTTGGAAACACTTCCGGCTTGGTTCCACAAAGCAAGAAAACAGGATGGGAATTTTGGATTGCCTGAAAAAATAAATGGATTGCATGTTTAAATGTGATAAAGATATATTGGTTTAAGTTTTTGGTTTGGAAAAAACAAAACATACAAGGTTAAGTTAAAGAATAGGTAATAGATAATTTTATGTTGAAAGTATTATTGTTAGTTAGAAAATGGCGTTACTTATGGATGTGATATCCGTTTGAATTCTGAGAAAAGTTCCGTTCAATGGCGATTGAGTGGAACTTTTTTTTGTGTATTCTGTCACAACTGTCACAAACTCCTCCTCAGAATTGGTTTTGATAACAATTAATTCTGGACATTCATTTCATGGGATGAAAAAAAATATGCCCTTAGGGGTTAAAAAATCCGATAATTTCGGGTATAAGTATAATAGATGGGTATAGAGACTCGCAAGAAATCTTGCTTGTGTTTCAGTAGCTGCAGACGTTGCGTTCCGGGGTTCAGTTCCCTTACAAATTATTTGATATCGTGAGCCCCTTTTTTCATTTAATTGGAATGATGCGGTCATTTAACCAAAATGAAATGCTCATTTAACTGAAATGACAAGATGATTTAATTGAAATGAACGGATGAAATAAGTGCGCAGTTTTCACACTGGTTTCAAGCAATTCATCCATATTTTTCCGTCAACAAAAAAAGGGGCAGAGGACTGCTCCCCTACCCCTGAAAATGATATATGTACTGTTTATTAGAAGATGTGCTGCACGAACTCTGCAAGACAACGACGCCAGGTAGTCCATTCGTGGGCAGTGCCCTGCGACTGGTAGAAGGTGACATTAACGCCATTCTCCTTCAAGGTATCGGTCATCTTGTCTGTACCGAAGTTCTCCTCTGTGCCGCATCCCATGAAGAAATACTTCACCTGATCATTGAACTTCTTTCCATCGGCGAACACGCCTCCATTATAGTTGTTGATGTCAACACCAAAGATAGCTCCACTGAATGTGCCGATATATGCGAACTTGTCGAGATTTGACGTTGTGATGTCGAGAGTCTGCTTTCCTCCCCACGAGAGGCCCGACATAGCACGGTTCAGACGATCTGCCTTTGTGCGGAAAGTGCCATCAATGAA
This sequence comes from Prevotellaceae bacterium UBA1726, assembly GCA_002316005.1. GTDB lineage: Bacteria > Bacteroidota > Bacteroidia > Bacteroidales > Bacteroidaceae > Prevotella. Next base: position 45,775 of record DCIM01000019.1, read on the forward strand.
CGGAATGATGTCTTTAATGAGTACATCTCTGAACGACTCTCCGAACTGCATCATATTCTCGCCTTTCTTCGATCCAAAACCATAATCACAGTTTCCATTGTCCATGACTACAATCATCTCCTTCGCCTTTCCATCAGCAATGAGGTTATCAAGGATATACTGCATCTTTCCCTGGTTGCTCCAGCCAGTCTCGTTCTCTGCCATACCATGCTGCAGATACATCACTGGATACTTCTTCTTGCTTTTCTCGTAGCTTGCTGGTGTGTAAACAAAGCAACGACGCTCACGACCCTCAACGCTCGACCAATAACGGCACTCACGAACCTGTCCGCGTGCCACGCCCTCACGAGCGCTATAGAGTGCCATCTCCTCTGGTGTCATCGTAGCACCATGCATCAACTCCATCAGCGACTTGTTCTCGCGGATATCAACATCTACATCGATGCAACTGAACATCTTTCCACATCCATAGACGGTCTTCACTGCAGGATCGGTAATCTGCACTCCGTCAACAATCAGACGATAGTAGTGATTTCCGGCAGGAATAGGGGCAGTTGTCACTGACCAGTTGCCCTTACCGTCGTTTGTCATCGGATAAACCTTGCTGCAGATGTCTGCTGCCACATGCTTTGCCTCAGGTGCACGGAGCACGAACTGCACACGACCATCTGGATCAATCTTCGGATACTCCTGACAAGGAACGATATTCTCGCATGTCTGGAACTTGCCCTTGTTGAGAATTGACATCATCACATCTGCATATCGACGACCGAGTGTGCGATAGCCTTCGGCTGTGAAATGCAGACGATCAGGGCGACATGCACAACCAAGGGCAGAAACTGGATAGGCTGTAGGGATAGTCTCGTTAATCTTGTCGATGATTGCATTGTGATGATAGCAACAACCGCCATCTTCCTGTGTAGCCAATTCACCAACGAGCAATGGACAATCCTCTGCATTGAGGTTGAGTTCCTTGAGCATACGCTCATAGACAACCTTCACGCGCTCAGGCCAGTCCTGCTGGTTGTTGTCGGTACAACCCTGATGAAGAAGGATACCCTTGATGACGCCCACCTTCTGCGCCTCTTTAGCACAAGCCATGAGGCGGCGCAAAGGCTGATTATCGTAGTCCTTGCAGAAGTTACGGAACCAATCAGCCTGCTTTGGGATATATTCATCTGTCTTGTCCTCATCATAGAGGTCGATGCTGGCACCACCAACGGCCACATTGATGACACCAACCTTGATATTCTCAGGCAACTGTTCGACGAGAGCACGACCGAAGTAGTCGCATGGTGTAAGACCTGTCCATTCGCGACAGAGAGGTGGAACGGCTGCATACCATTTACCCTTCTCACGGCCGATGTTTGGCATATCGACAGCCGACATCATGAGGAAACGGGTGTTGATGCCCTGACGGTCCTGTGCCTCAATGCGGGCATTACCTTCCATGTTCGACTGACCGAAGGCGAGATAGATGTGGAAGTTTGGGTCGAAGCCCTGTGGCTGTGCCACTATACCAGGAGCCTTCTCACCATCGCTGTAATTGAGAATCTGATTCTTCTCGTAGAAATTAGAGACTTCCTGTGCCATTGCCGACACAGCGAACAACTGCATCACGAAAACTGCAGTAAATAATTTCCAAAACTTTTTCATAGGTTTTATTGTTATGAGTTTATTCTTTTAATATAAACAAGAATTTACAGAATGAACAGAATTTTATTCTTCGTTATGAGCGTAGTGGAGCCAGTCAACGTCGACATATCCATCGGACTTTTCGTTCACGGTGTAGTTGAAGATCGCAAACTTTGAACCCATGAAGAATCGGAGATAGTCGAAACGCATGCGATAGTCGCCTCCTATCTGCTTCCAAGTCTTACCTTCGTCGAGGCTGTACTCACAAGTTGCATTGTCGTGACCGCCAGCAGTGCCTGCAGGGTCGATAGGAGTGAAGTCTGCATTAATGCGCAGACAGATGCTCTTAGACTTACCAAGTGGAACACGAGCAATCTCCTCACGCTCTACGCCAGTGATTGCCTTGTTGTCGTTTGCCAACGAGACTACCTCGTTTGTGAGAACAAGTTCAGACTTCTTGCCAGTCTTTTCGATAGTCATGATAGCCGAATGTCCATTTATTGCAGCAAAACCAGCACGGTCGCCATCTTGCATATTAGCGATGTCGAAACGCACAGTACCAGAGCAACGAGGACCTTCCATACGCTGAGTGAGGGAGTTCTTGGCATGATATAGAGTGCTTGCCTGTTTTACAGGACGAAGACGGAGATAACCCTCGCGTTCAGTGAGCGACCACTTGGAATTGTCCGGATTATGATTCCATTGCCATACTGGCACCTTAGTGTTCAAAGTCGATGAGGCATCAAACTCATCACTCTTTACTATTGAAATATGATTTGTATTATCAAGAGGTTTGTCTGTGAAAAGTTCCATTGACTCTGGCACCTTACCATTCTCATCGCCAATCATTGGCCAGCCATCAACCCACTGAACAGGATTGAGAGTGAGGACACGCCCTACTCCACCACGGTCCTGGAAGATGACGCCATACCATTCTCCATCCTTACCATCAACGATAGTGCCCTGACCAACATAAGGGAAACCGCCAAACTCAGACTTCAGGATGACCTTCATCTCGTATGGTCCCTCAATGTTCTTACTACGATAAGCCAACTGCTGACGACCAGTGTGAGGCCATGAAATCATGATGAGATAGTAGTAGCCATCCTTCTTTATTACGCGCGAACCTTCGAGAAGTCCCTCAGGCATCAAATCGCGTGTATTAAGAATCTTGTCAATGCCACCTTCCTTGACGTCTGTCATCGACTCATTGAGTTCCACAAGACGCACGCGACCACTACCAGAGAACACATAGCACTTGTCGTCATCGTCGAAGAAGAGTGATGAGTCGTGGAAATGTGGCAAACGAGCATGAAGAGTCCAACCCCTGGCTGGGTCAGTAGTCTTCATGAGGAACGAGCGATGAGGATCATCATTAGGCGAATGAAGCGCCCAGAACATTCCCTTGTGGTAACGTATGGAAGTAGCCCACTGACCACGACCATATGTAGTACCGTCAGTCTCAGGGTTATTGAGATCGTAACGAGGCGTGTCGTTAATAGTGTCAAAGAGATATGATACAGTTTCCCAGTTCACAAGGTCTGTTGAACGCATGATTGGTCCACCAGGCATAAGGTGCATAGTAGTTGAAACGAGATAATAGTAATCACCTACACGGATGATGTCTGGGTCAGGCACATCACTCCAAAGCCATGGGTTTTGAACAGTGGTAGACAACTGCCAGTAGTCGAAGTTGAAGAGTTTTGGTCCCTTACGACCCACAAACTTGAAGAATACATCATGAACGCCACTGACTCTTCTTGTCAGTTTAGTAGTGAAGGTCTGCCATTGTTCCCAGCCACCAGTACCAGGACAATATACCTCAGCAATCTTCTCACCACCGAGGGAGTCGAGATGCATCTCGATTGTACCACCACGAAGACCACTTGCAAGACGGAAGGCTACTTCCGTATTCTCATTAGCCTTAGAGAAGTCTACACAGCGAACCTTTGTGTAGTCACCATTATGAATATCAGAAACATATATTCCAGAAGGACTCTCATCAGTATGCACGCCATTTGAGAAGGCCATCGTCTCTGCTTCAACACGAGCGAAAGGATTCAATTTGCCGAGAGGATTGGTGATACCCTCACGAGTAGGCATGATTGTTGGGAATGTGCCATCGGCATTATATTTGAATTCCTCAACGGCAACAGCACGGCCGAATCCACCACCCAACCAACCGTTGTGGTAGAAGAAATAGTCGTGTCCCTTATAATTGATTACGCCACAATGGTTTGTGAACGAGTCTGTACCAGGAACGCCGGTTTCCTTGTTAGTGTCGCACTGAGGCATGATTGTTCCGCGATAAGTCCATGGTCCAAGAGGACCTGATGCTGTGCTGTAAGCGATGTGTTCAGGGACACCACCTGCTGCATAAAGCATGTAGTAAAGAGGATTCTTTCCTTTCTTGTCAGTGATGTATCGCTTGCTAATCCAAGGGCCTTCAGTATAGATATCCTTATATTTACCCATTTCCTCACGCTTACGATCCTTCATACCAGGACCACCAAAGCTTGCCTCGTCGAATTCAAAATGTTTCACTTCTGTCTTGAACGAAATCATATCCTCGTTGAGTTCGACATAATAGAGGGTAGGATTACCCCAATAGAGGAAAGCACGACCATCATCATCAATCAACACTGTAGGGTCGATATTGTCCCAAGAACCCTCGTAGAGAGGTTTGCCGATAGGATCGTGGAATGGTCCTACAGGCGAATCGCCCACTGCCACACCAATAGCCATGGTGTTGGTGAGTTTGCTGACAGCACAGATGTACCAATAGAACTTTCCGTTGCGCTCACACAACTGAGCAGCCCAAGCACGGTCGTTAGCCCAAGTGAAGTCCTCAAGGGCAAGAGGCGAACCATGGTCGGTCCAGTTCACCATATCAGTAGTTGAATAAACGCGCCAATCCTGCATCCAGAAGAAGTCAGCGCCATACTCATCGTGACCGGTATAGACATACAAAGTGTCGTTCCACACAAAAGGAGCTGGGTCCGTTGTCTGTGCAGTCTGAACGATTGGGTTCTGAGCGAAGCAATTGAAAATTGATAATTGACAATTGATAATTAGTAAGAATAAGATTCTTTTCATAGATTCTGGATATGTGTTATTATTTTACAAGGATTTTCTTTCCGTTACAGATTACGAACTGACCAGAGCGCGGGTTAGTGATTTGCTGACCTGCGAGGTTGTAAAGAACAGAGTTGTTCAAAGTTCCAGGTTTCAAGTTCCAGGTGTTAATTTCTTCAATGCCAGAGGTGTAATCCTCATTGTTGGTGACATACATCTCCTTAATCTTGAGTTGCGCACCGCCATAACTCCAGAAACCAAGGATATAGATATGCGAAGGGTCGACCTTCACCTTGTTAGAGTTGCTTGTCATATTATCAAGTTTGACAACAGTCTGCAATTGCGACACATTTGTCATGAAAGGATCGCCCCAATAGCTATTACCATCAAAGAGACGAAGCGACCATCCACCCGAAGTAGGTTTGCTGACAAGATTTACGACAAGATACTTGAAATGAGAGAAGTCGCGACCCGAAGAGAACTGGATACCGCCAAAGCCGTAGGCACCTGTGACGAGAGTGTAGGAACCATCGGCATTCTCGGTGAGAGTACCAGTATCCCAGATACATGGGTCAAAGTGATCCTCGTTGTTAGGCCAATACCACGCGATGTTTGCAATGGAATCGCGGACAGCCTGTATGGAGTCAATGATTTGCTGTTCACGCTCCTCGCTGTAACAAGAATAGTCAGGATCGACATACTGCTCAAACCAACGGAAGCAAGGACGAGGACAAGCCTCTGGGTCGGTAAGGAAAGTCTTTCCATCAGGAGCATTGTCATCATAGAGAGCAAGTTTGTTGGCGTCGGTGAAGAGCATCCACGACACATTGCCCGTCTTGTCCATGAGGAAATGGAAGTTGGCACCAAAACCAACGCCACCCTCAACACCAGTTGTTGCCTTTCCCCATGAAGAGTTGTAGTCCTTTGGAGCCCAGTCCATCTCTGTAATAAGGATTGGAGCCTGTTCAGCAATACCGCCTACATTGTTTGCCCAACCATCGCGAAACTCAAGGAAACCAGCACCCTTAGTAACCACTCCCTGCTCTACAGAACCTCCATCAGCCTCAGAGTCGGAACCATACCAACCCGGATAGCAATGAACAGCATAGCCAATGCCAAGGCCAGGTTGTGCACCATCGACAGTAGTCTCTACGATAGGATATTTTACATAACCCTGATAGTTCATCTGGTAAGAGAGACCAGGAACCCAGAGGATATTGTTACAACCGAGATTACGGATATCATCGACAATCTGCTGGAAAAACTCAGTACACTTCTTCTGGCTACCATCAGTATATGATGAATAGTTGCCCAAACCATCATTCATATTGATAGGTTCGTTGGCAAGTTCGAACATCACATATGGATTGTTCTTGAGATAAGTATTGGAACATACGATATTCCATACCGTACGGAGATACTGATGATACTCATCGCCCACACCTATATTTGAAGGACATACGCCAGGAGGACGAATGACAACATAGATGCCATTCTCGATGGCATACTTCACCATTGGTACGAACAATGTACGGAGATATTTCTTCAGGAGAGTCTCGCTGAAAGCAGAGATGTCGCTCTCACCTGTGGTAGAAACGCCTGGAGTGTTTGACCAATGAGGATCCAAGTGAAGACGCAGCCAATTGACCTTCCATCCAGCATCGAGCATCAACTTGATTTGTTCCTTGTTCCACGCGACACAGTTTGAAGCATTATGCTGAGCAGACTCACTCCAGTCGACATTACCATTGGCATCCATACACCATGCATAGCCGTTGAAATAAGGACTGTAGGTCTGGCCAAAACCATGAAGAGTGACATGATTGCCGTCAGGGTCGCAGAGATAACGGCCTTCAATATGTAGTTCTTTCATCTCCATGTCTCTCCATGCGAAGACATTCGACACAGAAAGGAAAAGGAGCGAGAGAAGGAGGATTTTTTTTATCTTTATACAAATTGACATAATGAACAATTTAGTTGTCAGGAATTAGAAGATGACCTTCTTTCCATTGATGATATAGATGCCACGACCAGGATTCTCAATCTTGCGCCCCTGAAGGTCGTAGATGACATTGTCCTTCTTTACAGAAGCCTCTACATTCTCAATGCCTGTAATATTAACGCCACCAAGACCCTCACATACACCTGCATAAGTGTGCTTGCGATAGTAGTTGAGATCCCAATAGCCTACTGGTTCGCCACCACGCCAACCGCTGCTTGAAGGAGCATCAGTACTACACCACTGACAGATGCCCCACTGCTGCTCTGGTGGAATGATTGTGAGGTACTGCTGATAAATCCACTTGTAGTAATCAGCCATCAACTTATGCTGTTCCTCTGTTACATCCGCTGTCTTTATTGATGTACCGAACTGGCGATCGCAGATACCCATATCGAGTTCGGAAACACGCACGAGTTTGCCAGATGCCGCCATCAACTCGAACATTGTCGTGATGCAACGCTCTTGATTAGCCTGACTTTCAGGATCGAGGTAATAGCTGATGTGCATCTGAGTACCAATGCCATCGATATATGTCACGCCATCAGATTCCCACTTCTTTATCCAGTTGATGAGCGACTTCACCTTCTTGTTTCCATCCCATGTAGATTCAAGGTTATAGTCGTTGATGAAGAGTTTTATATCTTCAGGACCATATTTGCGAGCCAAGCGACAAGCCTGGCGAACATATTCGAGGTCGCCCATGTAGTCCTGCCAATAGAAAGCATCACCACCAACATCCCATGTACCGCTTGGGTTGTAGCCCTCAGAGTGCTGAAGATTGTAGTTGCCCTGACCATCATCGCCACCACCAGAGATTGCCTCGTTGACAAGGTCCCAAGCCTTCACCTTACCAGCACAAGCTGTCATCATTCCATTAATCCACTTGTCCATAGCCCATACGAGAGTGTCGTGCTTCTCCTCCATAGTCAAAGGAGTTGGAGAAGGAACGAGGAGATAAGTGATTTGCTCAGAGATAGTAGGTTCCTTGGCACGACCACCATTTGACTTTACTCGGAACGAAGTAAGGTCGTCGCCTTCGAAATTACCATTTACCAGACGCTCCTCGCCATCGATAATCAATGATATATCATCGAAGAAATATCTGTTAGACTCACCAAGCTCAGCAAGATTGAACATGATGGTAGAGCCAGAAGCGTTGAGACTGCCAGATGATGCGATAGTTCTCCATGCTGGGGAGAATGTGTAAGTGCCGATAGGATTGAGTGTACCACCATTGACCTGAGTTTCGATTGTGGCATCTTCGTCAGCACGAACGAGAGCAGAGAAACTATAGGATGCGCCCGACTTGAATTCGCCCACCTTTAGAAAGAGTTGAGTCTCGGCAGCAGATGATGTCTGAGGTTCTGTCTCGATGACAAGACAACGACGGTCTTCGTTGACGGTCTTTCCCATTACAATCTCCTGGATGGTGATCTTCTTGATATATATATCGCCCACGAAGAGACCATGCTGAAGGAGAAGGAAAGGATTTGTCACAGTGTTGTTATACTCCACCTCAATATCCTGCCACTCGGTAGTGAAGTTGATGTTCTTGGTAGGACCACTGCTCCAGTCGCCCAACTTTGCTGTGAGATAGCCAGCAACACTACCCTTAACGGTCATAATCATCTTATAGGTATTACCCTTCTCTGCAGAAATGCCATCCATAGCGATGTACTGTACTTCATAGTTCTGGGAACACTTCTTGGTACAATGAACCTTCAAGCCATCTGTATCATCATAAGAAACGCTGAAACCATACTGGCTGAAGTCGGAATGCCACCCGATACTCTGCGATGTACGGAAATCTTTTGTCACGAGATCTGTATAGACAGGAGTGTCAGCACCCTCAATTGGTTCTGCCGGTTTATCCTTGAGCAAACTCAAAAGCCACCCTTTAGGTTGCTGGGAATGCCAAGCAAGAGTATGGCCATAGACATTGAGGCCTGCAGCTGTTGCGTTATTGACATAGTTTTTCACGGTAGTGAAATTCATGCTACCAGTACTACTTACACAAGAAGCCATCTTCATTGCGTTGCCGGCAACAGTCTCAGTGAAGTTAGCATTGGTCAACTTGTAAACCAAACCTTTGTTGTTGTAATCGGCAGCACCAGTACCAACACCGAGTTTGAAGTTAGGATACTTTTCGTAATCGATGTAGTCTTTGAGATTACCGTATTCCTTAAGATATTCGTAACCCTCCTTTGAAGGATCACCCATCTCCCATTTGTTCTGGGCGAGTGCTCCCAGTGTCAATGCTGAAACAGCCAGAACAGTAAACAATCTTTTATTCATATTTCCGTATGATGTTTATTCTTGAATTACCATGCAAAGATACAGTAAATATTCAAAAATAACATATAATGTTGTAACAAAAGATTGTGTCTGTGTTTCATGGGGTAAAAAAAGAATCGTGCGCCACAATCCGAAGAAAGTGACGCACGATAGAATTATCTAATCTCTATAAGAGAATGAAGTTCTTCTTACTTGTTGAGATACTTTGCACCGTTCTTAATAACGATACCCTTATAGTCGTTAGAAACGCGCTGACCAGCAACATTGTAGATAGCGTTGTTAGCAACCTTGTTGTTAACTACCTCGTTGATGCCAGCTGGGCAATAAGGAGCTGTACCAGCACCCTCCTTAACGAAGAAGTTTTTGCCACCTTCTGTATCGATCAAAGACTCAGTGTTGTCCTCGAGCTTCCAAACGAAGTTCTTGAGAGTATAGTCGCAAGCGCCCTTGATTTCAGCCATGTTGAATGCGATAGACTTCATGCCCTTACCAGCACATTCTGAAGGGATTGTGAGAGTATAAGAGAAGTGCTGCTCTTCGGTTGTGAATGTCACATCACCGATACAAGACCAATGGATGTAACCACCTGGTTCACCGTGGCACTGTGTAGTAGTCTTAGCCTCTACAGAACCAACATAATCGAACTCAACAACTGTTACCTCACCAGCCTCGAGCTCACGGTTAGCAACGATGAAGAACTGGTTGTCCCAAGGCTGACCTTCACCAACGCCACCCTCTTCAATAGGATTGCCTTCACTGTCATTACCTCTCCAATCGCGCTCCTGACCATGAACAGTAATTTCTGTTGTGTTAGGGTTGATTTCGATTGGCTCAGCAGGATCATCACCTTCAAGCATGTGGAAATACATCTGCATGAGATCAGGGTCAACAGCAACAACCCAAACACCAGCAGCAGGGAGGTTCAACTTTGCAAGACCAGCTTCTGCATAGTCAACCCACTCGTCATCAACGATAGAAGTTGGCTTAAGAGTAGCGCCCTTGAATGCAGCGTCGTTACCACGAACTGTAGAAACCATGATCTGGTTTACCCAAGTATCTTCCTTACCTACAGTACCAAGTGTAGTAGCATAACCCTCGAGGTCATCGTCCCAAACAAGCTCTGCAGCGTTGTCGAGGTCGTACTCAAGACCAGTCTTAGTGTTGCAACCAGCAGCGAAGAGACCCTCGTCGAGCTTCATGATCTGCCAAGAGAGGTTGTCGAAGTAGAAGTCAGTAGCTGTCTTAACATCTGGGTTAAGGTTGAATGCTACAGACCAAGCGTTAGCCTGTGAATCATCGATAGTGATAGTCTTCTCGAAGTGCTGCCACTCTGTTGTGAATGTTACATCACCGATAGCATACCAAATCTGGTAGTTAGAAGGCTCCTGGTGGTGCATCTGAGTGTTTGTCTTAGCTTCCTGTGAAGCCTTGTAATCGAAAGAAATCTTAATCTGTGTACCAGACTTCCAAGGCTTTGGAGACTCAATCCAGAACTGGTTGTCCCAAGCTGAAGCATCAGCAGAAGGATCTGTACAATCTGTAGCGTGAACTACGAATACATGGTTACCTGTACCATCGTCCTCAATACGACATGGGAATGGATCAGAACCACCGTTCTCGTTTACGTTTACACCATTCTCCTTACCCCAAGCACAAATCTTGTAGTTGTTCTCGTTGTCATTGAAGAGAGTGTTAGGATCAGCCCAAGCTGTCTCTGCGTTACCATTCTCGAGCTGCTCAAGCCACTCTACTGGGCGCTGGTCCTTCTGGTTGTGAGAAACTGTGAGGTACTTCCACTCGATAGTAGCAGTAACTGTACCTGGCTGTGCAACGAGGTTACATGAAGTACCACCAATACCTGTGTACTCCCACTCTACTTCTTCCCAAGAAGTACCAATGTGAACGGTCTTACCCATTGACTGGCCATCTCCCCAGCCCCAGCCCATGTTGACATTGATGTCGCAAGCCTCTGAAGCCTTAACCATAGCCTTAACAGTGTAAGCACCATCAAGCTCTGTTGAGATACCATCAGCAATAAAGTACTGGTGCCAACCTGGCTCAGAAAGAGCGATTCTGTAGTACTCAGCACCACCGTTTGTCTTAACGACAACATCGCTGGTCTCGCCATCTTCGTTGTCGATAGTAACATACTTGTAGTTAGCACCGAAGTCGGTCATGACGCCGTCATACCACTCAGGAACATAACCCATTACATAGAATGGGAAACCAGAATAAGACGAATAATCGATCTTGTAATCCTGTACCCACTCTGCCTTTGCTCCCATGACAACTGCCAAGAAAGCAATAAGAGTAAACAATTTCTTCATAATAGAAATAATTTAGATTGATTAATAATAAAAAAAATAAATAATGTTCGAGTTTATTTGAATGACAACCGCCAGGAAAACCAGAAAGAATCCAATCTTCGCTGGCGATTATCTATCATTTCATTTTACTTTCCGCTAAGTACATCGCAGAATGCCTTATATGTGGCATTACGAACCCAGTCATTACTCTTGGTGTCCTTAGACCAAAGACCTACAGGATCGTTTGTATCAACGATGTTACCCTTACAGATACCTGCCTGCTTATCATTTGGTATGACAGTCATGTACTTCTTGATAATCGTTCCGTAGAAGTCGGCAAGAGCCTGACGCTGTACATCGGTGATATCCTTAGCAGTAACATTTGCACCAGAAGCGTCCTGATACTTGATATCAAAGTTAGAGATACGAACCAACTTGCCAGTATTCTTAAGATTGTTAAGAAGCTGATCAAATGATTCCTCTGTCTGCTTCACTGTCTCGGCATTCTCGCTATAAACGAGACTTACCTTTGCGTTGATACCATCGATATTTGCACCGTTCGCATCCCACTTATTGATCCAGTGCATGAGACTATTGAATTTCAATTGATCATCAAGATTTGACTCACTGATGAAGAACTTCAATTCCGAAGGGTCGTTGCCATATTCCTCATAAGCCCTACGTGCAGCCTTGGCTACTGCAGAACCATAGTTCTCACTGCCAAGAACATCCTGCCAGAAGATCTTATCTGTAGAATGCTTGAGATCGTAAATGCCGTCCATAAGTTCTGACTTCACATCGATTGGTTCATCGATAAGGTCGAACGAGGTAATACGGCCTTCGTTGATCTTCATCACACCATTACACCATGCATTGATTGCATAGTTAATAGTGTCGGTCTTCTCCTGCTCTGTCTGAGGACGATGGTTATCTGGATAGTAGCCAATCTGTGCCTTCTGGACATAGATATCACTTGACTTGGTATTCTGAATAGTCAAATAACCTTGAGTCACGCCTGGACGAGACTTTGCCTCAACGACAACCTTTGTCCACTTATTTTCAGGCAATGTCCACTTACCACCAGCACCAGTACCCTGGATAGTATCACCAGAGAAGACAACTGTGTATGAAGCTTGTGTACTCTTTGCTGGTCTTGCCCAGAAAGTAGTGGTATAAGTGGCAAGGGAATCAACTTCAAAACCTTCGATAATGCGAACATTAGAAGAAGTACCGATCTTCAATACATTTTCGCCATCAAAACTGGTTATACCATTCTTTTTTGAGTCACCCTTGTCGATAGTACCGTGGAATTCTGTAGAGTCCTTGTAATTAACTACTTTTCCCTCTACATATTCAACCTCAATCTCGATAGGAGATGTAAGCATAGAGAGCCATCCGTCTGCCTGATCGGCATTTGCAAAAAGCGGACTACCGAACACCTCACCACCGATTTCATCAACATGGTCGAGAAGATCCTTCATATCAAGGAAGTTCATCACACCCTTATCGTTGACAATCTTGCCAGACATAAGAGTGTTACCAAATGCGAGATTATCGAAGTTGGTGACAGCAGCTGCATGAGCCAGTTCCTGCTTGTTGAATTCAGCAACCTTGAGAGTAGCACCCAGAGTCATGTTTGGATACTTGTCTCTGTCAATGTAAGACTTGACAGGGCCCAAGTCCTTGTATGGCTCAACAACAGATGGATCTGGATCAGCCTTGAAATCGTCTGTCACATTATAGTCAGCACAAGAAACCGTAAGGAGCCCTGCAGCTAACATAAAGAGACCTTTACTAAAAATCTTTTTCATATTCTTAGTCTCCTATTTTTTTATTTCATATTTTGTTGAGAAGAATTCCTTCTTGTTAGAATCACGATCACGAACAACAAGAATATCTTCTGACACTGAATTCATATCACTCTCCAAGAAAACATCAGTCTTCTTCTGGGTTTTTTCATCAACAATTGTGTAGAGGTATTTACCCTGCTTGAAAAGGATATTGTATGATAGACGGAGAATGTCGCGCTGAACGAGTTCTCCCTCATTGCTACCCCACTGGAATTCAGCATACTCTGGTTGCTCAGTTCCCTTATTGATAAATTCACCAGAACCAGAAACTTCTACATCTGGATCCTCAGAAGAAATGGTACACTTATTACCATTGAACGTAAGGATAAGATTACATGAGATAGATGGCTCCTTAGGAACATTTCTGCTGATAGACACTGGGAAAATAGCCTGTGTCATGTTCTGAGTAGAGATAGAGCAAACCTCATCATAAGCATTTACAGGATTACTTGAATAATGCTCAGGATCAGAGTTTACGAGAGTTGTATCCTTACGAACATAGGTACAATCCACGCCTGCATCAGTCACCTTGTCTGTACCACGGCGGATGTAGTTTCCTTCCCATGGATTCTTATACTTCACACAGTAGAGTACATAGTCTTTTGCAAGGATTTCCCAGTCATCAGTATTAGTACGAGATGGTGTCTCTCCCTCACGAGGTTTACCTGTGAGAATGTGGTCAATACCTGTGACATTCTTCATTACGAGTGGAATAACATAGGTATTCTCAACTGACAAAGGATCAGCAAAGAACTCATCTGTAAACTGTACCTCTACATAACCACGAGAGTCGCCATTGTAAGGAATGACATTCGATGCAAGTTTGTAGTATGACGATGGCATAGGGAGAACACTTGCAGCAGAGTTACCTGCAACATCTGTGAAATAAAGGTTATCACAGAGAGTCTCGTCAACAGCAATTTCCACATATGCATCACGACCGCCATAAGCGCCACCCATAGTTGACCAGATACGACACTTATGATCATTGTCAAGAGTGTTGTCGTAGATATCATTGCCAAGGATGAGCGTACGAACAGGGAACTGATATGCAAAGTAAGCTGTTGTGCCACCTTCATAATCAGGGAAATCTCTGTCTGCATTATAACAAGATGCAAATGTAAGCGAGAGAGCTCCCAACGCTATACCGTATATATATTTCTTAAGTTTCATCATAATGATATATATTTATTGTAAGTTATTTCCAACCCTTGTTTTGTTTGAGGTTACTCCACTTGAGAATTTCTTCTTTTGGAATTGGGCCGTAGCACTGATAAGAGTTATCGAATACACGATCCTCAACTTTTATTCTGGTATATGTAAGAACATTTGTTTCGTCGTCACGGTCGATCTTCATACCATAAACATCTTCATTGAGTGGCAATAACCAACGACGGAGATCCCAGAAGCGCTTGTTCTCGAAGCAAAGCTCAATACGACGCTCATTGCGAATAAGTTCTGCCATCTTTGTTTGATCTTTTGCACATTCCTCAAGATAAACATCACCCTCAGGGAGAGGAATACCAACCTCGTTTGTACCAAGACCAGCGCGCTCACGAATAGCCTTGATCACATCATAAGCAGTGAAGCCAACGCCTTCTGGATCAGCGGTAGGTCCCCAAGCATCGTTTGCAGCCTCTGCATAAGCGAGAAAGATTTCTGTGTAACGGATGCGTGGATAGATGTGCTGCTGTTCAAGGAGAGAACTTGACAATGGACTTACATCATCGCGGAGAAGTTTCTTAAGGTAATAACCTGTACGAGTAGAGGTTGAACCATATTCCAGGTTATCGTCATACTCTACAACACCCTTGTCGCTTACTCGTGGATATGTACCAGTGTAGATTACACTTCTTCTGAAAGTTGTACCATTATAGATTACATTGTCAGAAAGACGAGGGTCACGACTTGTATATGGGTCATTTGGATCGTATCCTGACAGAGGGTCTGTGATAGGACGACCATTTCGCATTGGGAATGCGTCAACGAGATTCTGAGATGGGTTTACGCGACCATTACCATAGAGTGTTGGTGGGAAGTTTTCTTTTTCCTGATCAGCATTCTTATGGCGAGCCTCACGCCAAAGCATCTCTGGCATTTCTGCTGCACTTGGTTCAAGCATTGTTGTGTTCTTGTACCAGATGTTACCCTTAGGATCAAAGCCATTCAAACCATTAATGCGCTTGAGTACAACAGCACAGTATTTAGCAGCCTCAGCAGAAGTCACGCCACTCTTTTCACGGAAAGCAGGACTTGCTGCGAGAAGAGCAGTCTGAGCCTTGACAGCCTCAGCAATCTTTGCAGACATCAATCCATTTGCCCTAGAACCAAACACGAGGTTGAAACCTGTAATCTCTGCATTATACTTTATAGATAGGTCTGTTGGGCTTGAAATATCAGCGTAATCAAAAGGAAGAAGATTTACTGCGCTATCACAGTCAGCAAAAATCTGCTTTACACATTCAGCAAAAGTTGCACGAGGCTGGTTGAAGTCAGAACTTGCATCCTCTGGCTCTGTGAGCAAAGGTACTCCATAGAGCTCGCCATCATCAGCATAACCACCATGTGCCTGAAGCAGATAGTAGTAGAAGAGAGCGCGAAGGCCAAAAGCCTCGCCCTTAAGACGATCTGTAAACATCTGCTGCTTAGAAACAGCACTTGGAGCCCACTTTACATGTTCTACAACTGTGAGGAACTTGTTTACATACTGGATACCATCCTTGCAAGCATCCCACTGAGATATTGGAGATGGGTTGTTTTCTTTATTTGCTGCCCATGAACCGGTTGCAAGATTCACCATGTTGCTGGTCTTCAGATTAGTTACAGCATCATCTGTAGCAATATCTGTCTGAGTAGTTGTAATATAAGGAAGACGGTCATAGCCGTACATCAACAGACCATGTGCGTAATTAGACTCCTCATACATGGCATCCTCCTGTCGAGTGTTTTCGTCTGCTGGCACGAACATATCATCACATGAGCAGAAAACGAGGGCACCGATGAAATACAATATAATGTTTCTTATCTTCATTTTCTTATTGTTTTTAGAAGGTTACCTTTACACCGAGATTATAGAAACGAGTCTGTGGCGCATAACCAACGCTTGTCTCCATCAACTTGCGCTCCTTGGCAATTGTGAGAAGATCATTACCGTTGAGATATACAGAGAGAGCATTTACAATCTTCAACTTTCTCAACATCTCCTTAGGGAAATCGTATGTAATCTGTACCTTACGGAGGTTGAAGCGATTTGTGCTGTACATCCAGAATGTAGATGCTGCACCATCGTTAGCATTGCTGTAAGTAGTCAGACGAGGATGAGTTGCAGTGCTTGCAGTCTCAGGTGTCCATCGATTGCGTGCATTTACAGAGTACTTAGCATCACCACACATGTAATAGTAATTTGTATTCTTCATACCGTGAGCGCCAAACTGGCCATTGCCAAGCATGAAGAGTGTGAAGTTCTTATACTTGAGTGTGAGGTTAACGCCAAATGTGATAGGAGAACCATAGGCTCCGTTCTTGCCAAGATAAACCTGGTCCTTAGCATCGATAACGCCATCACCATTAGTATCTTCGTACTTCAAGTCACCAGGCTGTATGTTACCACCAATAGTAGATCTTGAAAGACCGCTCTTCAATGTGTACTTTGTCTTACCTTCTGCAGTTGTGGTAATATCAAAGTCATCATTTGTATAGAAACCTAAACACTTGTAACCCCAGATAGCGTCAAGAGGACGACCCTCCTTATTCTGGTATGAGTAGTCATTAAGTTCATCGTACTTAGAGTTGTTTGTGTAGAGATATGTACCTACAACTCCGAGAGTAGCATGAACCTTACCCAACTGCTTCTGTGCTGTTACGCTGAAATCAAGTCCCTTACGGTTTGTGCAGTTGTAGTTGATAGCTGGTCTGAACGAACTTCCAGAAAGGCCATTCGCCAAGTACGATGGGAATGTAGTAGGGTTCTGGATGATGTAACCAGTCATATCAGTATTGAAGAATGTAAGGTCAGTGCTGATAAGTCGGTCGAAGAACGAGCCACGAAGACTTACAGAGAACTCCTTACGATGGATGAAGTCAAGCACAGGGTTTTTACCCGCTGTAGAACATGTGCGGTTAGTGCTGAATGTATCATTCCATGAGAAAGTACCACTTGCTGATGACCATGTAGCATCATAAAGATAGAAGTACTTAGAGTTGGTTTCGCCCATATATACATCGATATCCTCGTTCAGGTTGCTGTAAGAAGCACTGAGCAGGAGGTCGTCAACACGACTGCCCTTCATGAAGTTCTCCTTGGCAATGTTCCAACCGATAGTGAATGAAGGCGAGAGTGCCTCACGATTACCCTCAGGAAGGCGAGCTGAATGTACTCCAGCAATAGCTACATCTGCAAAGTAACGGCCCATGAAGTCGTAACCAGCCTCAAGACCCAAGTTAGCATTAGTATAACGATGGTATGTTCCGCTTGCTGTTGTAGTATACATATTTGCAAGAAGAATTGCGTTCACATGATGCTTTCCAGCGAATGTATGGTCATAGTCAAAATGACCATTCCAACTAATAATTTGGCGATACTTAGCATTTCCCATAGACATTGTACCTGTAACCAACTCATCATTCTGCTGAGTAAGAGCCACGATAGCATCAACGGAATTGTAGTTACTCCATGTTGGGATGAACACCGCATATTTATTATTATAAGAAAGGCTATAGTTGGCTGCATAGTCGATAGCGAACTGTGTCTTGAATGACAAGCCCTTTACGAACTTGTTCATATCATAGATGATACCTGCATCAAACTGGAACTGACGACTAACATCTCTTGTACGGCCACCGAAATAACAATCGGCAATGACATTGGTCTGGGTTGTCTTTGTACCACCAGGGAAATACATGCCGTCGAGAAGGTTAAGCGACTTGCCAAGGATGGCAAGAGCCTTAGAGGCATTCTCGTCAACCATTGAAAGAGGAATCAATGGTGCAGCATGCTCTGGGAAGTTTGGACGCATTGTTGAAGCCTCACTCCAGAAATCACCCTTATTTTTGTTTGCATTATAGAATGTAGCACTTGCGTTTGCCCAACCTTTGATGTACTTGTTTACTACAAGGTCAACATTACCACGAACGCTGAAGCGATCGGTGTAGTTTTTCTTTGCAGGACCAAAGTTCAGGAGATCTTCCAAACGATAGTAGTTGATATTTGTGTAGAAGTGTGCACGAGTACCACCACCCTGGATTTCTAATGTAGCATCAGAACGATTGTAAACCTTGCGGATATACTCGTCCGAATAGTAGTTTACATTTGGATAACGGTAAGGATTCTCACCGGAAGCATGGTTGTAGATTTCCTGCTGCGAGTATTTTGCGCCTGTTGAAAGCTGGTCGTTAAGACAAGCCTCGTTGTAGAGTGTCATATACTCTGCAGAACCTAGATACTCAGGGAATGCCTTTGCAACATGGAAACCAGTATTTGCATTGGCAACGATCTGAAGACCGTCAACCTTTCCACGCTTTGTTGTGATGAGGATCGCACCTTTTGCTGCCTTTGGGCCATAAAGTACAACAGCCTGTGCACCCTTTAGAATGGTAATCTGCTCAATCTCCGAAGGAAGCACATTGTTTGAAGGACGCTTCACTCCATCAATAATAACAAGCGGAAGATTGCTATTGTCGTTATTGTCGAGGCGTTCATTGTCCTGGCCCCAGAGGTTATTGCCGTTCCATCCGCCAACGAGAGCATACAGGTCTTCAAGACTACTCATTGTATAATCCTTCTTCTGCAACTCTTCCATATCAACATAGGAAACACCTCCGAGAAGTTGGTCGGCATCCTTGTCGCGGAAAGCAACATGGACTTTCTTATTTGCCACAGAAGTTTCTCCGTCGTCAACAGTCTGAGCATTGAGAGTCAGCGGCGAGGCAGCCAACATGGCAAAGAGAAATATGTTAGTTTTTATATTCTTCATAAAAATTGTCTTATTAATCAATTAATCATTAATCATTAATCGTTAATCATTGTCTTACCATCCAGGATTCTGTTTAAATCCTTCATAGAGATATGTATCTCGGTCTGGAAGTGGGAACCAATAGTGCTTAGATTCAAGACGACGAGTGATAAGTTCTTCTCTGTGGAAGTTACCTACCCTTGCTTCTGCTGGATCATGATCTTTGTACCAGCTATCATCCTGCAGACGCTCAAACTCATGAGAGTACTTCGTTGTGTAAGGAGCCTCTGTGAGAAGGAGCCAACGCTGAAGGTCACACCAACGGAAGCCTTCAAAAGAAAGCTCTACAGCACGTTCACGGCGAACTTCATCAAGGAAGTGCTCCTTTGTATCAAGGAAGTTTGGCTGAACATGCGCCATTGGATGTTCATCAGAACTTACTCGATCGCGAAGCTTATTAATAGCATCAACAGCAGAGATTGTAGTAGTGCTTGACTTAGACTTAGGTCCACCTACCGCTCCCTGAGCCTCTGCGTACATAAGATATATATCTGCTACGCGCATATAAGGAATATAAGTAGAGAGGCAATATCCATAATCATACCATCTGTCGCCCTCGTTACACTGGTGAGGAACGAGTTTCTGGATGAAGTAACCAGTACTACTACCCTGAGCGATTTCACGCTCAGCACCACCTGTATAAAGTGGGCAATACTCAAGTTTCTTCTGGGCAGCACTAAGACCTTCTGTCTGGAGGACATAGTGGAAACCATCAAAGATGAAATCATGATAGAAGCGTGGGTCACGGTTCTTATATGGTTGATCTTGACTCCAATCTTTTTTATATTCTTGGTCAGTTTCCAACACTGGGTTGAGAACGAGTTTGCCGTCCTGTACAACATAGATTGGCTGTCCGTTTGCCAAACCATACTGGTCTACAAGGTTTGCAGTTGGATGATGAATGATATTATCATGATCTACAAGACCAGCAACCTTAGGACCGAAAATCTTTGCATTATTCCAGTTAGCAACATTCACACCAGGATAAGCGCCACGGAAAATAGCCTCTGTTGTTCCAGGCATCATCCAACTCTGATTTACAGTGTAGAAGATGTCAGAATAGTTGGTTTCAGCATTAGGATCACGCTCATGGTCGTAAATATTTGCATACTTATATTCAGCAAGAGCATAAGGAACCTGCTTTCTTCCAACCATCTCAAGAGCCTTACCGAAAACCTCTGCAGCCTTCTGGCAGTACTCTAGATCATAATCATAAGTCTTGCCGTTTGTACTTGCACCAAGAAGCTGTGCAACACCATCATTCTTGGTCTTCTCGAATTCCTTCATGAGTGGAGAACCAGCCCAGAGGTAGCACTTGCCGAGATAGCAGAGAGCAGTGAACTTGTTAACGCGCAAATCATTCTTGCCTGAAGTTTCCATACCTGGAAGAGTCTCATTCCACTCTAATGGGAGGAGTTCATATGCCTTCTGGAAATCTTCTGCACAACGGTCGGCACATTCCTGGAAAGAAAGACGAGGAAGTTCTGGAATATTTTCAGAATCAAAAGCCTCATCAATATAAGGAAGACCACCAAAGTAGCAGATAAGTTCAAAGTGCCACCATGCACGGAAGAAATACATCTGACCAAGCAAGATATCGCGTTCCTCATCTGTACCAATGAGAGACTTAATATTAGCAATACCCATATTACACTTACGGATACTGTACCAAGAACTCTTCCAAAGTGAACATCTGTCACCGTTCAGCCAGCACTGGGAATTAGTGTACCAGTTACGATAGTTACCAAGATCAACCTGATGATCAATATGGGCATATCCTTCTGGATTGTGAACGGCATCATCACCCATATTCCAACCAGAGCAATAGTTTGCATTCTCCTTGTTTGGAATAAGGCTATAGATTTCCTCAATATATCCCTGGAAATTGCGGAAGTTCTTGAATGCTTCATCCTCAGCCACGATAGACTCTGGATCCTTATCAAGCCATTCGTTGCATGATGTGAGAGAAACTACACCTGCCATAAGGAGCAGTGAACCACACAATAGGGATTTAATGTTATTATAATATTTCATAATAGATATCGCGATTAAATGTTAAGCTTGAATCCGAAGTTATAACGTCTAACTGTAGGGTAAGCACCACCGCCACCACTGAAACCGTAGTTACTCTCACGGTCATCAGGCATCTTTGTAATGAGGAAGAGGTTGTTACCGTTAACGAAAATCTTCAGGCTTGAGAAACCAAGTTTCTTAATCCAACCCGTAGACCATGTGTAAGCAAGTTCCACATTCTTCAAACGGAAGTAAGAACCATCGTAGTAGTACTGTGTACCATTATTGTAGTAAACCTGAGTTGTGAAGCGAGGAACAACGACTGCACCCGAACCATCAACTGGGTTCCACCATGTACCATTGTCATAAACGGTAAGGAGCTGGTTGTTGAAAGAAGCAAGACCAACATCACGGGTAACGCCTGTTACACCATACAACTGAGCGAACATGCTGAAGCCTTTCCACTCCCAACCGATAGTTGCATTGTAAGTATGCTCAGGTGTTCCTGTATAACCATAAGGTGCTTGGTCGTTAGTTTCATCTACGACACCATCACCATTAAAGTCAACGATGTAGTGGTCACCAATAAGTACTGTAGCGTCGCTGGTATCGCGTGCAGGTGCACTATAGAGTTCATCATATGTACCAATGAAACCATTGTCGATGTAAGTTACATACTGACCCTGAGAATAACCCTCTGCCTTGCGATAGCTTGGAATCAATGCAGGGTCATCCTTCTCAAGAATTACATTATGCGCGTATGTGTAGTTGGCATTTGCCCAGAAGCGCATACCATTATTCAATACCTTGTTGAAACGAAGTTCAAGCTCAAAACCCTGGTTTTTCATTCTACCCTTGTTGATATCAGGGTTCTTTGCTGCACCATAGTATGAAGGCACAGAAGCACGGTTAGCACCAGAGGTAAAGATATCGAAACGGTCGTCGCGGAACCAGTCGAAGCTACCAGCGAACATACCGCTAAGGAATGCGTAGTCAAAACCGAGGTTCTTCTTTGTTACAGTAGCCCATCTAAGGTCAGGAGCCGCAACAGCTGCCTCCTTATATCCTACATAAGGGCTGGCAGAACCGTCAGTTGTAATATTAAAACCATTACCGCTGTTTGTCACTGCCCATCGTGTCAGATAAGCCCAACGCTCACCAGCGTTGTCATCACCAATCTGTCCGATAGAACCACGGATCTTAAGCATATCAATAATCTTCTTGTCCTTGAACCACTTCATGAATTTCTCGTCAGAGATCATCCAACCTGCAGCACCTGAGCAGAAGAAGACGAAACGGTTTTCTGGAGAGAACTTCTGAGAACCATTGTAAGCGCCATTGAACTCAGCGAAGTATCTGCTCTTGAAATCATAGGTCGTACGGAATACCCAGTCCTCACGACGCCACTCAAGATCTGAGTTTGTAGCATTGATACGACGCTTGAAGTTACCCATGGCTGTCACATTGTGCTCACCGAGCTGACGGCCCCAGAAGAGCTGTGCTGACATTTCTGTTGCACGGCTTGTATTACTTACACTACCGCCGTTGGTAGTCCAGTTGCGCTCTTCATAGTAATCGAAACCTGTTGTATCAAAGATATTATTTTCGTAGAGAAGCTGACCATCCTCTGGGAGCATATATGCTCTCTTTGTAGCATGCTGGTCGGCAATACCACGATCAGACTCATTGAACTGGTTATCCCAAGAGATTGTACCACGAGCAACAAGTCCCTTTGTGATGAAACCGAGATTCTGTTCAAGAGCAAAGTCGGTAAATACTCGTGTAATAGCGCCAACTGTATAACCAGAAGTTGCTACATTCATTGGAGAGTTAGCAATGTTCGAAACCAATGGATAGTAACCCCATGAACCATCAGAGAACTGAACAGGGAAGAGGTTTGGTGCCATACCGTAAGCACCAGCCCAGTTCTGCTGCTGGAAGAACTCGCCACTGTTACCATAATAGTAACGAGGAGACTTCTGCTGAGCATTTGAACCAGCGAGGTTCACCTTGAACTGAGTAGTCTTGGTAATCTGGAAGTCGAGGTTAGAGCGTACATTCAAACGATTGTATGAGTAACCACCAGTATAACCCTGATTGTTTTCCCAGATTCTTGTCATATCGCCCTCATTCTGGAAGTCGAATGCTACGAAGTACTTCACGAACTTTGTACCACCCGAGATATTGAGGTTTGTATTATATGATAAGGTGTAGTCCTTGAACATTTCTTCCTGCCAGTCAACATTTGGATAGCGCTCTGCCTGGCTGTAATCGCCAAGGTAGTTTCCAGCCTTGTCGTAGTTAGCCTTAACGACATTGCTCTGGTTACGGAAGTTGTTGATGAAAGTCTGTGGACGATAGTAAGCCCAAGAAGCAGCACCACCAACAGAGATTTCATGCTCAATTGCCTGATTACGGTACATGTAACCGTCGTAAGAATCATACTTACGAGGAAGCTTTGATACCGCCTTCAATGTTGCTGTGAAACCTACATCAATACGAGCCTTACCTTCCTGACCACGCTTTGTAGTGATGAGGATTACACCATTCGCACCCTCGACACCGTAAACGGCTGTAGCAGAAGCATCCTTCAATACAGAGATTGTTGCTACAGATGAGATATCAACTGACTTGATTTCACGCTTAACACCATCGACAAGGATAAGAGGCTGTGCGTCCTGGTTCCATGCTGCTGCACCACGGATATAGATTCGTGGATCCTCTTCACCAGGCTGACCTGTTGATGCGATAGTTGCAACACCAGGAAGGTTACCTGTGAGGGCTGCACCGACACTACCAATACCTGCGGCACGCTCAAGAACCTCACCAGTTGTCTGGGTGATAGCACCGACAACAGATGCTTTCTTCTGCTGACCGAAGCCGACAACAACAACTTCCTCAAGCTGTGTATCGTCATCTTCCAAGATCACATTACTGTGCTTTCCCGCAGAAACTTTCACTTCACTCTCTTTCATACCGATGTAAGATACGAGAACTGTACCCTTACCAGAAGGCAATTTCAGCGAGAAGTTTCCATCGATATCGGTAATAGTACCATTCTTCCGGTTATCCTTCTGAACAACACTTGCACCGATGACCGGCTCGCCATGAGAGTCCACTACCGTACCCCTGATGTTGGCATCCTGAGCAAGAGCTGTCATGCTCAGACACAATAAGCCAAATAGCACCAGGAGAAAACGGCTATGAATGCTTGTACTTTTCTTCATAGAAGACTTTTCTATTAGTTAATTAATATTTTTAGTTACTTTTCAAAATTAGGTTCATTCCCTATTATTAGGTTCCGATTTTTATTAATCTGTTGCAAAGATAAGCAATTTTATTAAAAAATAAAAAGAAAAACCACATAACATGCGTGTAGCGCGTGTTACAAAAACTTACACGCATGTTACATTAAAAATTAAATTATTGAATATCAACGATTTAGTCTGTGGTTCAAAATTTATATTTTTTTATCAATTTTGCTATTTCTTTTGCTTACAAAGCGATTTTGTACATAACAAAACCACTTGCAGGAACATCTACTGACATCTGTTTTTTCACCTTTACAGTCTCACGCTTTGGTTCAACAGGATGCTTTTCGTAGTTGTTTTCGTCGTCTGCATTACCAGCGAGAGTTACCTTCTCACCCACCTTCTTCAGACTTCCGAAACGACCAAGATTGATGTCTGCTGTGATTGTCTTGTCGCTGCAGTTTACCACCTTTACATAAACCTCACGGTTCTTGGCATTGAGGATTACGCTCTGTCCAACGAGGTCGTTTGGATTCTCGCTGAGCTTCACACAATCACCATAGTAATACTGTCCTGCCGACTCACCGAACATCTGCTGAACATAATAGCTGCATGTCAGATATGGACGCTCATTGTCGAAATAGATGAGGTCAGGATTCCACTTTGTGTTGTCCTTGCGAGCAAAGAGAGGAGCATAAGATGTCATGCAGACAACATCACCATTACGCTCAACATGTGTCAGATAGAGAGCCTCTGCAAGAGCATCACCCAACTGATTTCCATGCTTAGCGTCTTCCTTTGCAGAATATTCGCCAAGGTAAACCTTTGTCTTACGATTGCGTGGATATGAGTCATACTGGCGAGAAGTGAGGTAGTAATCACGCGACTCATAATAGTGCTCATCCATGATTGGAAGTTCAATTTCCTCTGCCAATCTCCAAGCATTGTCATAGTCCCAGTTGCCTGGATGCGAACCAGGACCTGCTGTTCCTACAATAATAATCTCAGGGTGCTTCTCGCGTACCTTATTATATATATACTTGAAACGCTCCTCAAATTCTGGAGAGATGCGCTCCTCGTTTCCGATTCCAAGATATTTCAGGTTGAATGGTGCTGGGTGACCAGCCTCTGCGCGAACCTTACCCCACTTAGTGGTAACATCGCCATTTGCCCATTCAATAAGGTCGAGGGCTTCGTCAACCCATTCGTCCATATCGCTCATAGGGACAACTTCCTGTGCCTGGCCTTTCATGCCCCAACCACCGTTGACGCCCTGACAGCTTACACCACAAGGTAGAATTGGCAGTGGATCCATGTTCATATCCTCACAAAGCTGGAAATACTCGAAATAACCGATTGCCATTGACTGGCAGTACCCCCAGGTATTCTTCAAAGCCTTACGAGTTTCCTTTGGTCCAACGGTTGTCTTCCAACGATAGGTGTTCCAGAAACCATCACCTCCACCGTGAACTACACAACCACCAGGGAAACGAAGGAACTGAGGATGCAATGCCTCGAGTGCCTCAGCAAGGTCCTTGCGAATGCCATGACCCTTATAAGTGTCCTGTGGCATGAGCGAAACCATATCAACATCCACATCAACACGGTCGAGAACAAGAATCTGAAGAGCTGCATCTGTGCAATCCTCGCTTGATGTAAGAGTCACCTCGTACTTGTTCCAAGAATTCTTGTTAACATTAATGGTAGCGTCAGCAAGAATCTTACCACCGTCCTTGCCCCACTCTTTTGTAGGCTGAAGGAGTACAACGCGAACATCAACAGCCTTCTCTGCATGAGCAAAAACAGAGAAATCATACTTTGCACCTGCCTTGACGCTCATTCCGTTGTAGCCGTCGTTCTGAAGACCAACACCATTCCAACCCTCATAATCATAATACTTGTTCACGCGCTCAGAGTGAATACGCATGTAAGTAGGGTTGTTTGGATGAATACCATTGTCCATGCGTGGCTCAAGATAGCCAGCCGAATGACCAGGACGAAGGAACTTCCAGTTTGTGCCAGGTCCCCATCCGTCGCTCATGCTTGGGCTGTACTCAAACGAACCATTCTGAACAAGGTCTGCATTCAGACCACCATCAGCCGAACTACTGATATCCTCGAAGAAGATACCAATGAGATTGTCGCTGATTGCCTTACCGCCTTTAGGCGCCTTTACAGGCTTCTGTGCCGCCTGCATACTGAGGCTTGCAGCGAGGAGCATTGCTCCAAAGATTACTTTTTTACTCATTTTATTAGGTTATTTAATTATTTTCTTTCCATTTTCAATGAAGATTCCATGCTGTGGACGACCAGCGAGTTTCTGACCGCTAAGGCTGTAAATACCTTCATTCTTAACATTCTTAACCTCTACTTCCTCTACGCCAGCAGCCTGTTCGTTGAGAATCTGGAGCATCTGCTGACCATAACGCTTACCGAGTTCACGATAGCCTGCAGCAGAGAAATGCCAAGCGTCAACACCATTTCCAGGAATACCATCTGCAGAGATGACGTACGAATTAGGAACCCATTCCTTCAGGTGAGGCAAAGCAGCAGTATTGTGCCATGAGCAGCCACCACCCTGATTCTCATACAATGTCTCGCCTGCGAGCAATGGTGTTTCTGCAGGATTAAGTCCGAGATAATAGCAAAGACGGGTATAAACCTTCGAAACCTTCTCGCACCAGTCGCTTGCACCATTGTTCGACTCACCCTGATGCAAGAGGATTCCCTTGATAGTACCAACCTGCTGAGCAATCTTACCCATCTCGACAAGACGACCAAGTGGGTCATTGTCGTACTGTGAACAGTAGTTCTTGAACCAATCAGCCTCACCAGCGATGTACTCATCCTTATATTCCTCCATGAAAAGTTCGATACGAGCACCACCAACTGCCACATTGCACACTCCTACCTGTACTTCCTCTGGAAGATTCTCAACGAGATAGCGGCCGAAGTAATCACAAGGAGTAAGACCTGTTCCCTGACGGCACAAAGGTGGAATAGCCTTGTACCACTTACCCTTTGTACGCGATGGAGAAGAGAAATTGACTGCTGCCAACATCTTGAAGCGCTCTGGCACATTCTGCTTGTCAACTGCCTCAATAGCGGCATTTCCTTCCATGTTCGACTGACCGAAAGCAAGGTAGATATGGAAATTAGGGTCGCCCTGCTGAACATAATCCCAAGTATCAGGAATGTTTGGCTCGCCAGGAACGACTGTAGCGCCATAGCCTTGGTTAGAGATTGCTATAGTAGTACCATTGTCTGCTGTCTTTGTTGACCAACCGTTGAGTGAGTTCTCTGCGAAATCGCCATTTGTGACCATATTTACGCCAACACCAGTCTCAACGATATTGACATCATCAATATAGACAGTACCATTCAGACCACCGAACACGAAATCAAATCCGTCGAAATCGTACTCAGCAGTAAAAGTAAATCTAAGCGACTTCCACTCTGTAGTAATTTCTGTAGTCTTGAGTTTCTGTACATCCATGCTCTCGCCAGCCTCGTTTTTGTTAGGGCTGGCATTGTAGATTGGCCAGACAGCGAAATTACAGTCCTCTGTGGCTCTTACCTTAAGAGTACATTTGTACTTTGTTCCCGCTGTAAGTGTTACGGTTGGAGTATAGCTCACCTGGTCATCCTCCAAATTCTCGTGAGCCATAGTAGTGGTTGCTGAAAGACAACGAGTGTTGTCTGCCTTCATTCCCGTTGCAAGGCCAAACAACGCCATTGCAATTACAATCAATCTTCTTGTCATTTCGTTTCTTTTGTTTATATTTCCAAGGTGCAAAATTATAAAATAATAGCCTCAACACAAAATATGCCTGTTACAAATACATTTATGTATGTAACACGCGGTGTTTTTTAACTAAAGAATTGGGCTTTCTGCAAGTCGTGTGCCTTCCCTATTTGTCCCCACGCTGAAAAACAACTGTCCCCACGGCGCGAAACAACTGTCCCCGCATTGAAAAACAAATGTCCCCACGTCGCGGGGACAAAGTCATTCAACTGAAATGACAACCTTATTTCAGTGAAATGACCGGCTCATTTCAATGGAATGACCGGTTCATTTCAGCGTGCGGACAAGATGATTCCAATGGAATGACACGAAGTGCTATTCCTTGTTCATGTATTCCTTAGGACTTACGCCATAGAGTTCCTTGAAGGCAGTAGAGAAATGTGCTGGTGTACGGAATCCCACGAGGTAAGCAACCTCCGAAACGCTTGTCTTATTCTGGCGCAACAACTCTGCGGCCTTTGTAAGACGTATGTTACGGATATAGTTTGTTGCCGACTGGTTAGTGAGTTCCTTCAGTTTGCGATACATGTGAACACGACTCAATCCCACCTCGCGTGCAAGGAACTCTGAAGTGAGATCTGGGTTGGCGAGGTTGTCATTGATAATCTTCACCATACGCTCCATGAGCTTGTCGTCGGCAGAATATACTTCAGGAGTGTCAATTCGGTCGGTTGGCAACTCATTTCCACTGAATGTATTACGGAGAGACTCCTGACGCATGAGAAGATTACTGATGAGAATCTCAAGAAGTTCAAGGTTGAACGGCTTTGTCACATACGCATCTGCCGTTGTCTGAAGTCCCTCAATGCGGTCCTGGTCAGATGCTTTGGCCGTAAGGAGGATAACTGGCAGATGAGCAAAACGGACATTCTTGCGGATCATCTTTGTCAGTTCGATACCATCAACCTCAGGCATCATCACATCCGACACAACAAGATTGACTTCATTCTTGTTGAGCACATCATATGCGGCATTTCCGTCAGGAGCTTCAAGTACATTATATATATTCGCAAGTTCCTCGCAAAGGAAATTACGGATATCATCATCGTCGTCAACAATAAGAACTGTCGAGCGGGATTGCAGTCTTGACGCCCTATCGGCAGTTGAATCAACAGGAATCTGTGCCGCTGGCGATTCGACAAGTTCAACCACATCATTTGCTATTAAAGTATTTTCTGCCTGTTCCTCTGTTTGAGTCTCAACGAAGTCTGGTGTATCAGGGATAACAACAGTGAAGCGTGTTCCCTTTCCTGCCGGATTATCGCATACGGAAATCTCTCCCTTATGGAGTTCGACAAGAGCCTTGACAAGGTTCAGGCCTATACCTGTGCCCTTCACATGCTTGTCGTTGATGCGAACCTGATAGAAGCGCTCAAAGATGTGACGCTTCTCCTCATCGGAGATTCCTATTCCGTCGTCAGTAACAGAAAGAACCAGACAAGGCACACCCTTGACCTTAGGCTGGAACTTAGGATTGATATTGAGGTTTGGATTATTGTCAAGAGTGCCATAATCCCACATCACATCAACCTTTCCTCCCTCTGGAGTGTATTTAAGGGCATTACTGAGGAGGTTGGTGAGAATCTTCTCAAAGTTCTCCTCGTCGATTGCCATAGATACCTTTCCATCGGTATTATCGGTCATTGTCAGGTACTGATGACGGGGTTCAGCAATATCCGACATAGTTGTGACGATATTGCGAATATGCATACTGATGAGCGAACGATGGAGATTAAGTTCCATCTTTCCACGGTCAATCTTTCGGAGGTCCATAATCTCATTGGTCAGTCGGAGCAAGCGCTGTGTGTTGCGATGCATGATGTCATAGAGACGCTGACGTCCGGTATCTGAATCATTCCTTTGGAGTTTCTGCAAAGGAGTAGCAATGAGAGTAAGTGGAGTACGGAGGTCGTGAACGACATTCATAAAGAACTGCAGTTTCGACTCACGGAGTTCCTCCTCCTGATTGAGCAGACGCTCACGCTCACGCTGCTTATTGCGCTCACGGAGAATCTTTGCAATGAAATAGAGAAGAACTGCAATGAGAAGCATCCAAATGATTACCATCCACCATTTCAGATACCAAGGATAGCTAATATAGATGTGCGTTTCGGAGATTTCTGAGTCCACGCCATCTACAGTGGTCTTCACTTGCAATGTGTGACGGCCATAACTGAGACTACTAAATGTAATACGGTTCTGTGGAGCAGG
>DCIM01000022.1:0-37838 GCA_002316005.1 Prevotellaceae bacterium UBA1726
GAGGCAGCTCGTAAGTTGCAGGCTATTCCAAAGAATGCCAACCCAATCCGTCTTCACAACCGCTGTATGATTACAGGCCGTCCAAAGGGTTATATCCGTCAGTTCGGCATTTCTCGTATTCAGTTCCGTGAGATGGCTTCTGCAGGTCTTATTCCTGGAGTAAAGAAGGCAAGCTGGTAATTCTACCGGATTTATTTTTTAATATTGTCGGGGTAGTCCCGATTAATTAAACAATTATATTTTATGACAGATCCAATAGCAGATTATCTGACAAGACTCAGAAACGCAATCATGGCACATCACCGTGTTGTTGAAGTTCCTGCGTCTAACTTGAAGAAAGAGATCACTAAGATCCTCTTCGAGAAGGGCTACATCCTTAACTACAAGTTCGTAGAGGATGGTCCTCAGGGTTCAATCAAAGTTGCTTTGAAGTGGGACCCTACAACAAAACAAAACGCTATCACAAGTTTGAAGCGTGTGTCTACACCAGGTCTTCGTAAGTACACTGGTTACAAGGACATGCCGAGAGTTATTAACGGACTGGGTATCGCAATCTTATCTACGTCTAAGGGTGTAATGACAAACAAAGAGGCTGCCGAACTCAAGATCGGTGGTGAGGTTCTTTGTTATGTATATTAATTGGAGGATTGAATATGTCAAGAATAGGAAATTTGCCAATTAGCATCCCAGCTGGTGTTACAGTTTCATACAACGATGGCGTTGTTTCTGTAAAAGGTCCTAAGGGAGAACTCTCTCAGAAGGTTGATTCTTCAATCAAGGTTAATATCGAAGATGCTCAGATTACTTTTGAGGTTGACGAGAATAGCCCAGTAAACTACAAGCAGAAGCAGGCTTTCCACGGTCTCTATCGTTCACTCGTTAACAACATGGTTGTTGGCGTAAGCGAGGGTTACAAGAAAGAGCTCGAGCTCGTAGGTGTTGGTTATCGTGTATCAAACCAGGGTAATGTGATTGAATTCGCTCTTGGTTATACTCACCCAATTTTCATCCAGCTTCCTAAGGAGGTTAAGGTTGAGACAAAGTCTGAGCGTAATCAGAACCCACTTCTCATTTTGGAGTCATGCGACAAGCAGTTGATCGGACTCATCTGTGCTAAAATTCGTTCTTTCCGTAAGCCAGAGCCTTATAAGGGTAAGGGTATCCTGTTCAAGGGTGAAGTTATCCGCAGAAAGTCTGGAAAGTCAGCATCAGCTAAATAATTTTAATTTTTTACGATTATGACAACAAAGAAAGTAGAAAGAAGAATTAAGATAAAGTTCCGCATTCGTAAGAATGTATTCGGAACAGCTGAGCGTCCACGTCTTAGTGTTTTCCGCTCTAACAAGCAGATCTACGCTCAGGTAATTAATGATTTGACAGGTAAGACTCTCGCTTCTGCATCATCACTCGGTCTTGAGGCTATGCCTAAGAAGGAGCAGGCTGCAAAGGTTGGTGAGCTTATCGCAACAAATGCACAGGCAGCAGGTGTTACTTCTGTAGTATTCGATCGTAACGGTTATCTTTACCACGGTCGTGTTAAGGAACTTGCTGATGCAGCTCGTAACGGTGGTCTTAAATTTTAAACGATTATGGCAATGAATATAGTAAAAGTTAATAGTGAAGAATTGAAGGACCGCTTGGTTGCTATCAACCGTGTTACAAAGGTAACAAAGGGTGGTCGTACATTTACTTTCGCTGCTATCGTCGTTGTTGGTGATGGTAAGGGTGTTATCGGTTACGGTCTTGGTAAGGCTGGTGAGGTAACAGCAGCTATCGCTAAGGGTGTTGAGGCAGCTAAGAAGAATCTTGTTAAGGTTCCAGTACTTAAGGGTACTATTCCTCACGAGATTGAGGCTCGTTTCGGCGGTGCACAGGTTTTCATGAAGCCAGCTGCTGCCGGTACTGGTCTTGTAGCCGGTGGTGCTATGCGTGCTGTGCTTGAGAGTGTTGGTATTCAGGATATCCTTTGTAAGTCAAAGGGTTCTTCAAACCCACACAACCTTGTTAAGGCAACTATCGTAGCACTTAGCCAGATTCGCGACGCTTACACAGTAGCAGGTGTTCGTGGTATCAGTATGGATAAAGTATTTAATGGATAATAGGAGATAATACAATGGCAACAATTAAAGTACAGCAGATTAAGAGTAAGATTGGTTATCCAAAGGATCAGAAGGCAACACTTCAGGCACTTGGTCTCCACAAGATCTCTCAGGTTGTAGAAGTTGAGGATACTCCTTCTATCCGCGGTATGATCCGTAAGGTTCATCACCTCGTAAACGTAATTGATTAATATTTAAACAAGTAACGATTATGAAATTAAATAATTTGAAACCAGCTGAGGGCGCAACACATTCACGTCGTCGTATCGGTCGTGGTACTGGATCAGGACTCGGAGGTACTTCTACACGTGGTCATAAAGGTGCAAAGGCTCGCTCTGGTTATAAGAGAAAGATTGGTTTCGAAGGTGGTCAGATGCCACTCCAGCGCCGTGTTCCAAAGGGTGGATTCAAGAATATCAACCACAAGGAGTACTTCGCAGTGAACATCGCAACACTTCAGGCTCTCGCTGACGCAAAGAATCTCACCAAGATCGGTATTGCAGAACTCGTAGAGGCAGGTCTTACCAATGGTAAGGAACTTGTTAAGGTTCTCGGTAATGGTGAACTTACAGCTAAGCTTGAAGTTGAAGCTAATGCATTCTCTAAGACTGCCGAGGAAGCAATCAAGGCAGTTGGTGGTAACACAACTATTATCTAATAAAAGTAGATGAAAAAGTTTATTGAGACACTAAAGAACTGTTGGAAGGTGGAGGATTTGCGTCAGCGACTCCTCATCACCATCCTGTTCGTAGCGATTTACCGTTTCGGTTCGTATGTAGTACTCCCTGGTATCAATCCTTCACAGTTGGAGAGACTCCAGTCTCAGACTGCAGGCGGTCTTATGTCACTCTTGGACATGTTCTCTGGTGGTGCATTTTCCAATGCGTCTATTTTCGCACTTGGAATCATGCCATACATCTCAGCATCTATCGTAATTCAGCTCCTCGCTGTTGCTGTACCTTATTTCCAGAAGATGCAGCGCGAAGGTGAGAGCGGTCGTAAAAAGATTAACTGGTATACTCGTTGGTTGACTGTTGCAATCCTTTTGTTCCAGGCTCCTTCATACCTTGTTAATCTTAAGTATCAGGCAAGTCAGGCTTTGGCTTCTGGTATTTCTTGGACTGCTTTCATGGTTCCTGCTACAATTATTCTTGCAGCTGGTTCTATGTTCATCCTTTGGCTTGGTGAGCGTATTACCGATAGAGGTGTGGGAAATGGTATCTCTATGATCATTATGATTGGTATCATTGCTCGTTTGCCACAGGCATTCTTCCAGGAGTTCAGTTCACGTTTGACTGCGATTTCTGGTGGTGGTATCGTAATGTTCATCGCTGAGATTCTCATTCTCTATGCAGTTGTATGTGCTGCCATTCTCTTGACCCAAGGTACTCGTAAGGTCCCTGTACAGTATGCAAAGCGTATTGTAAATGGTCAGCAGATGGGTGGTGCACGTCAGTACATTCCACTTAAGTTGTTCGCTGCTAATGTAATGCCTATCATCTTTGCTCAGGCATTGATGTTCATTCCTTTGGCAATCGTACAGTTTAACTCGGACAATGCTTCAAGCGCACTTCATGCTTTGATGGATAACCGTAGTCTTCCTTATAACTGTATTTATGTTGTGCTTATCATAGCATTTACATATTTCTATACAGCGATTACTATGAATCCAACTCAGATGGCTGAGGATATGAAGCGTAACAATGGTTTTATTCCAGGTATCAAACCTGGAAAGGATACAGCTGATTATATCGATTCTATCATGTCTCGTATTACTCTTCCAGGATCATTGTTTATTGCATTCATCGCAATCATGCCTGCTCTTGCAGGTTTGCTGAATGTTCAGCAGGGTTTCTCTCAGTTCTTCGGAGGTACATCATTGCTGATTCTTGTTGGTGTAGTTATCGATACTCTCCAGCAGATTGAAAGTCACTTGATGATGCGTCACTATGATGGCTTGCTCAATTCTGGCCATACTCGTGGCGGTAATGTTTCGGCCTATTAATTAGGTCCTTAAGGAATGAAGATATTTCTTAAGACTGATGATGAAATAGAACTAATGCGAAGGGCGAACCGACTTGTCGGTTCTACCCTTGCAGAAGTTTGTAAAAATATTAAGCCTGGAGTAACTACTCTAAAGCTGGATAAAATTGCGGAGGAATTCATTAGAGATCATGGAGCTATTCCGACATTTAAGAATTTTCCAAACCCATATGGCAATCCCTTTCCAGCGAGTATCTGCACTTCTGTAAATGAAACTGTTGTTCATGGTATACCAAGCGACAGCGTTATATTGAAAGAAGGTGATATTGTTTCCGTTGATTGTGGAACGCTACTTGACGGATTCAATGGAGATAGTGCTTATACCTTTTGTGTGGGAGAGGTTTCTGATGAAGTTAAACAACTCCTGAAAGTTACAAAGGAAAGTCTTTACAAAGGCGTTGGTGTTGCAGTTCATGGATGTCATGTTGGTGATATTGGTGCTGTAGTACAAGATTACTGCGAAGCTAATGGATATGGTGTCGTTCGCGAACTTACCGGTCATGGTATTGGGCGTGAGATGCATGAAGAACCTTCAATCCCGAATTATGGTAGAAGAGGTAATGGTCCTATGTTGAAAGCAGGAATGTGCATTGCAATTGAACCTATGATTACTTTAGGTGAACGCCATGTATGGATGCTTCCTGATAAATGGAGTATTGTTACACGAGATGGCAAACCTGCTGCACATTTTGAACATACAATAGCTATTTGCAAGGGTAAGGCTGAGATTTTATCATCGTTTGAAGAAGTTGAACAGATAGAAGGAAATTTATATTAATTATGGCAAAACAATCCGCTATTGAACAGGACGGTACAATTGTAGAAGCTTTGTCGAATGCAATGTTCCGTGTGGAATTGGAAAATGGTTGTCCTATAACAGCCCACATTTCTGGTAAGATGAGAATGCACTACATTAAGATTCTTCCTGGAGATAAGGTAAAGGTTGAAATGAGTCCATACGACCTTACTAAGGGCAGAATTGTATTCAGATACAAATAATAAATTTAAGATATGAAGACTAGAGCATCATTGAAGAAGCGTACTCCAGACTGCAAGATCGTACGTCGTAAGGGTCGTCTCTTCGTAATCAACAAGAAGAACCCAAAGTTCAAGACTCGTCAGGGATAATCTTTTAATTAAAGTTAAAAGGTTAGATTGAAAAGTTAAAAGAACGGGATGCTTTCCTTAGATTCTCGCAATTGTAATTAGATTTTTGTATCTTTGCAGTTCGAAATTTAGGGAAATTTCCCTGTGTATTATTTTTTTTATAATTATAAACAATGGCAATAAGAATTGTTGGAGTAGATTTGCCCCAGAATAAGCGTGGCGAAATCGCATTGACCTACATTTATGGTATTGGTCGAAGTAGTTCAGCAAAGATATTGGACAAAGCTGGTGTAAGCCGTGACCTCAAGGTTAACGAGTGGTCAGATGATCAGGCAGCTAAAATCCGTGAAATTATCGGCGCTGAATTCAAAGTAGAAGGTGATCTCCGTTCAGAGATCCAGTTGAATATCAAGCGACTGATGGACATTGGTTGCTATCGTGGAGTTCGTCATCGTAACGGCCTTCCAGTTCGTGGACAGAGCACAAAGAACAACGCTCGTACACGTAAGGGTAAGAAGAAGACTGTTGCTAATAAGAAGAAGGCTACAAAGTAATTTGAAAGGGATTAATTATGGCAAAGAAAACAGTCGCTAAGAAAAGAAATGTAAAAGTTGATGCTATTGGCCAGCTCCATGTTCATAGCTCATTCAACAATATTATCGTATCTTTGGCAAACGGCGAGGGTCAGGTGATCTCTTGGTCTTCTGCTGGTAAGATGGGTTTCCGTGGTTCGAAGAAGAACACTCCTTACGCTGCTCAGATGGCTGCTGAGGATTGTGCTAAGGTCGCTTTTGATCTTGGTCTTCGTAAGGTTAAGGCTTATGTAAAGGGTCCAGGTAATGGTCGTGAGTCTGCAATTCGTGGCGTACATAGCTCAGGTATCGAAGTAATCGAGATTGTTGACGTTACTCCACTTCCACACAACGGATGTCGTCCTCCAAAGCGTCGTAAGGTTTAATCAATGAATAAGTGGGACTTTTACGTGTAATTGTTCCATTAAGATACAATAATTATTTTATTAATAGCAATTATGGCTAGATATACAGGTCCGAAATCAAGAATTGACCGTCGATTTGGTGAAACAATCCTC
Source organism: Prevotellaceae bacterium UBA1726 (assembly GCA_002316005.1). Classification (GTDB taxonomy): domain Bacteria; phylum Bacteroidota; class Bacteroidia; order Bacteroidales; family Bacteroidaceae; genus Prevotella. Next base: position 6,340 of record DCIM01000022.1, read on the forward strand.
GGTAAAGAAAAAGTTTTGTCTAAGCGTAACTTCGCGCCTGGACAGCATGGCAATAATCGTCGTCGCAAGATGTCTGAGTATGGTGTCATGTTGGCAGAGAAGCAGAAGGCTAAGTATACTTACGGTGTACTTGAGCGTCAGTTCCGTAACCTCTATGAGAAGGCTTCTAAGATGGAAGGTATTAAGGGTGAGAACCTCCTTCAGCTTCTTGAGTGCCGTCTCGACAATGTTGTCTTCCGTCTTGGTATTGCTCCAACTCGTCGTGCTGCTCGTCAGCTCGTTGGTCACAAGCACATCACTGTAGATGGACAGGTTGTAAACATTCCTTCATTTGCTGTTAAGCCTGGTATGATTGTTGCTGTTCGCGAGAAGTCAAAGTCTCTCGAGGTTGTAGAAGCAGCACTTGCTGGTTTTAACCATGCAAAGTACCCATGGATCGAGTGGGATGAGAATACAAAGAGTGGTAAGTTCTTGCACAAGCCTGAGCGCGCAGACATCCCTGAGAACATTAAGGAGCAGTTAATCGTTGAGTTGTACTCTAAATAATCATTAAGTTAATGGCGATATTAGCATTTCAAAAACCTGATAAAGTTGTAATGTTGGAGGCTACCGACAAGTACGGAAAGTTTGAATTCCGTCCTTTGGAGCCAGGATTTGGTGTTACCATCGGTAACTCACTTCGCCGCATTCTCCTTTCATCACTTGAAGGTTACGCGATCAATACTCTGCGTATAGCAGGAGTTGAGCACGAATTCTCTTCAGTACCTGGTGTTAAGGAAGATGTAACCAATATTATCTTGAATTTGAAACAAGTAAGATTCAAGCAAGTAGTAGACGAATTCGAGAATGAGAAGGTTAGTATCACAGTCGAGAACACAACAGAGTTCAAGGCAGGTGATATCAGCAAGTATCTGACTGGATTTGAAGTGTTAAACCCAGAACTAGTGATTTGTCATTTAGATGCCAAAGCCTCAATGCAGATTGAACTTACAATTAATAAAGGTCGTGGTTATGTGCCAGCCGATGAGAATCGTGAGTTCTGCACTGATGTAACTGTTCTTCCAATCGATTCTATCTATACACCAATCCGTAATGTCAAGTATGCTGTTGAGCCATATCGTGTTGAGCAGAAGACTGACTATGATAAGCTCGTACTCGAGGTTACAACGGATGGTTCCATCCACCCAAAGGATGCACTTAAAGAGGCTGCAAAGATTCTTATTCATCACTTCATGCTCTTCTCTGATGAGAAGATTTCTCTTGAGAACAATGATCAGGAGGTTAACCAGGAGTTTGATGAGGAAGTACTCCACATGCGCCAGCTTTTGAAGTCTAAGCTTGTTGAGATGAACCTTAGCGTTCGTGCTCTCAACTGTCTTAAGGCAGCTGATGTTGAGACCCTCGGTGATCTCGTTCAGTATAACAAGACTGACCTTCTTAAGTTCCGTAACTTTGGTAAGAAATCGCTTTCAGAGCTTGATGATTTGCTCGAGAGTCTGAATCTGTCGTTTGGAACCGATATTTCAAAGTACAAACTGGATAAGGAATAATGAATTGCACTATGTACGTGAGTACAAAGCAATAGTTCTCCTATTCAAAAAAATTAAATTAAAATGAGACACAATAAGAAATTCAACCATCTGGGTCGTACTGCATCTCATCGTGACGCTATGCTTGCAAACATGGCAATTTCGCTGATTATGCACAAAAGAATCACTACGACTCTCGCAAAGGCTAAGGCCTTGAAGAAGTATGTAGAACCACTTGTAACACGCTCTAAGGATGATACAACAAACTCACGTCGAGTTGCATTCCGCTATCTCCAGAATAAAGAGGCTGTTACAGAATTGTTTAAGACAATTGCTCCTGCAGTAGGTGACCGCCCAGGTGGTTACACTCGTATCATTAAACTTGGTACTCGTCAGGGTGATGCTGCTCCAATTGCTTTCATTGAGCTCGTTGATTTCGATGAGAACATGGCAAAGGCACCTAAGGCAGCTAAGAAGACTCGCCGCAGCCGCAAGGCTTCAAATGTTGAGGAAGCTGCTCCTGCTGAGGAGACTGCTACAACTGAGGCTGAATAATTCAATATCTCAGATAATATTGATCCCCATTTCCTATTTGGAAGTGGGGATTTTTTTTGTTCTCTGTAATAGTTGTGTTTTTTTTCTATGGGAGCATTTATGCGATATCAATTGTTAATTATTATTTCCAGTCTGTTTGCCTTTCTTTCTTTTCTTGATTTATGATAGAAAATTTTAAATATTGAAAAATTGACCTATCTGTATCTATGGAATATATTCCATATTACCTTTTTTTTTGTAACTTTGCATAGAAATTTTGTCATATTTTATTATTGTGAGACTATTAAGATTCTTTTATTATATCCCGTTGCTTTTATTTTTTATGTATAGCGGGAAATTATATGCTCAGTTTCAGCTTGTTGATTCCAAAGCCGGTGTTGACTCACTGTCTTTTATTGAGAGATTTTCATTTCACTCAAATGCAGTGGATTGGATATGTGAGACTCCAAATGTTGATATAGAGTTTGATATTCGAGGAAATAGTTGGGGGCGTTGGAGTGTCTTAGTAGGAGCAAAACATAGCATTCCGGTTTGGACTAATGTTAACCCTTATTATGTTTTAAATAACAAAGAGGCTCATTTGGAATTGCGTAAATATTGGCGTAGTCATTCTTCCCGTTTGGCTGCTGTTTATTATTGGGGCTTGCGTGGTTCGTATGGTAACTTTGATATTAAATTGTTCGAATTTGGTAATCGCGGTAAAGCTCTCTTTGCGGGAGTTTCTTTAGGTACGGTTCGTCAACTTTATGGGTATCCAAGTGGTAATAGCTTGGATGTTGAGTTCGGTATTACTGTTGGTGCTGCATATGCAGATAATACCAAATACTATCGTGAAAGTAGCACAAATAGATATGTTACAGAGAGTGTTATAGCAAGTAGAATAGTACCATATCCTGTTATTAATGAAATAAGAGCAGGCCTTATTTATCGATTTGGTAATTTTCCTCTCTTTCGCAAGTTCCGTCGCAGATATGATGCAGACACGGAGTATCGTAATGATTATGAAGACCGTTTAGCAAAACTCCGTCAGATGCGTATAGAGAAACACAATGCTGATAGTCTTTTCAATATGGTCAATGGATACTATGTACATTGTTATGATTCTGTTTATTCAATAGCAGACAAAGAAATGCGTGAGTCTATGCGTATTGCACAAGACGAGTATCGTCAGGAGATTCTTGCTAAGAAGGCCGCAATAGCAGAGCGAAAGAAAGCTGCCAAGGAGGAGAGGCATGCCGCTTCGCTTCAAAAGAGGGAAGAACGTATTGCTGAAAAGAAAGCTCGTAAGGCAAATAAGATTGCTGAAAAAGAAACAAAAAAACAAGAGAAAGAAAATGCAAAACTGATAAAAAAAGAAGAGAAAATTGCAAAGAAAACATTAGAAAAGAAACAGAAGGATAATGCTAACCGAAGAAAGGAGACATTGTTATGAGATATCTGTTGACAATAATTACAATATTTATAAGTATTTCCATTCATGCTCAGCAATTGGCAGTTAAAACTGATGCCGTATGGGACGCTATGCTTATGCCAAACCTTGGTTTTGATGTCGTTGTAGGCAATAGAACAACACTTGGTGTTGCGGCTTTCGCAAGCCCTAAGGTTTTTAATAAAGACATTAAGGCCTATGCAGTTCAACCGGAGTATCGTTATTACTTCTCTGGCCGCGCCATGCATCAACACTATATCGGAGTAGGCTCACTTGCCCTTTTCTATCGTCAGAAAAAGGAGAACTATTATCAGAGTGTTTATACAGGAGGTTTAGGCTTGCTTTTTGGATATGTTCTTCATTTAGGTCATCGTTGGAATGTTGATTTTCATGCGGGTTGTGGATTATATGCCTTTCATAAGAAGAAAAGTGTTTTTGATGAACCAAATGACTCTTGGAATAAAGACACTTCACATGGCTTGTTTGCGGCACCAACAAGTCTAGGCGTTTCATTCAATTATGTATTAAAATAGTGGGGGAGGTATTATAAATGAAGAGATTGATTATCTTATTAATCATTATGCTTTCCTTTTCATCAATAGAACTATCAGCTCAGATAGTTAAAGTTAAAGGAAAGATTGTCCTAAAGGATAAGAATGGCGTTATTGATCCTCGTGGCGGTGAAGGTGTCTATGTTTTTATGTTCAATACTGCAGAGGATGCAAAAGATTTCACTTCACAGAATAAGAATTCACCTACAGGCGTAATACGAGCTCAACATGTGACAGCTGATATGACAGGTGAATTTTCGTGTTCTTTACTTGCGGGTGGCCATATTGTAATCTACAATCCTTCTACCAAAAAAGATCCGATAAACCGCAAAATTTCACCTTCTGACGAAGGTCGAATTATTGAGCTCGTTTTTGCGGATGATGGTATTACACTTGACAATGTAGATGTAAATGCAAAGAAAGTTCAGGTTTCAGGACCAAAAGCTCGTAAGGCTCGTGCTTTTGGTAAGACAATCACCTGGACTTGTGATAATATGCTGATTGCAAATCAGGCAAATCATGATTCTCGTTTGGTTATTCAACCATACGCAATAGATTGTTTGACAGAGGACACGATCAAACTCATGCACCCATTTGTAATTGAAGGCAACGAGTATCATAACATTCAGAATCGTAGAATGGGCTATGATTATTTTGTGAATGATTCTGTATCTCCTTTCTATATTGATACTATTATGGTGTCAAAGAAACCATTGGAGTTTAGAACTACATTGGTGTTTGAAAAACCAGATCCTAATCGCTCATATTACTGTACCGCGAAGATGTGGCTTGAGGATTACACCCATGTTTATTGGGATACGGAAGGTGAGTTTGGTTCATGCTTTGTAAGTACCCCGTTCAAATTCATCAACTTCAACCTTAGTGGCGGCGATATGTCACTTGATCCTAATGAGTTCTACGAGAGCCCAACAAGTGAATTGCGCGAGAATAATAAGTCTCTTCAGATACAGTTCCCTGTAGGTTCGTATGCCATTGCCGACACTCAAGAGAATAATCGCCAAATGAATGCCCTTATCAATGACCTTCAGTCATATGGCGATCGACTTGCACAAGTTAAAGTGATTGGTTATGCGTCCCCTGATGGTGTTTATGATAAGAACTTGAAACTTGCAGCAGACCGTGCAAATTCTGTTATGCAAGTAATTCGCAATGGTGTCAATACACGAAAGGTACAGCTGCCCCCTGTTCAGAGTGTCGTATGTTCATGGAATGATGTGGTTGACTCACTTGTCGCAAGAGGCTATAATACTGAAGCCGACCAACTTCGAGACTATGTTGCTAATGGCAAAAATGTCAATCAGCGTATTCGAGAAATGTTTATCTATGATACAGTGATTACAGAGATTCTCTCAAATCAGCGTAAGATGTATTGTAGTTATATGTATGCGGTTAAATCACAACTCAAGCCAGAAGAGGCTCTGAATTGTTATCGCCAAAATAAGACTTTTGATGTAGTAAACAAGATTCATTTCTCGCATGGTGACTGGTTTAACATCTTGAGCATGTCTAAGGATAGTGTTGAGCAGTGCCAGATTGTGGACGATTGTTATAAAGAGATCACGACTACCGAATCAGGATATCAGTATAATGCATTTGCCGCATATGTGGCAAACAGAAAAGCACTTAATGTTATTCGCGCAGGTGGTGCTGATACAACTATTCTAAAGCCATTCCTTGATTATGCAGCAGGTGCAAATGTTGTAAAACCAATTTCGTTCTATAACACTTCTACATATGTTGCAAACCGCTCTACAATTCTTGCTAATCAGGCTATAATGTATATGCGTCTTGGCGATCCTATGATGGCCGAGTTCCTTGTATCTAAGTTGCCTGAAGGTGAACCAATTAAGAAGGAAATCGCTTCGTATGTGGATATGACAAACTGGATTCTCCGTATGGACGATCCAGCTTTGACTGACAGAGAACGCAATCTTGGTCGTGCAGGTTTTGACTACATCTGCGAAAATGACTCTATCAATAATGCCATCCTCAAGGCCGAACTATGGGATGACCTTGGTTATGACCGCGGTTATGTAACAGAACTTGTTCAGAATTCTCTGTCTGATGAGGATGCCCGCAAGTGGTATCTCCTTGGTGTGTTGAAGAGTAACGATGCAATAATAAAAGATTTCTCTAATGAGGATGATACGACTATGGATAAGCCTGAGTTTGTATCAAATATGGAGAAAGCCATATCCATGAACCCTACTTATGCTCGTTACTACGCATCGGAAGCAAATATTGCTAAGGATGTGTTTATGCGTTATCCTATCAAAGCAACTGCTATACCTGCAAAAGAAGCATCAGCAACTGATAACTCAGTACAAAAGGCTTCTGCAGGAACAGGGTTGGAACAGTATCAATTGGAATCTCGTTGGAGAGAATCTGATGAACCTTTCCGCCATCGTTGGTACGATCATATGTGGGTAGAAGGTGGTCTTGGCCTTGAGAAAATTCATCAAGAGGCAAAAGATGAGTTGTACCCACTCATTACATTCAATGCCGCTTTAGGAAAGCAACTTCATCCTTTCCATTCGCTGCGACTTGTACTACAAGGTGATTATACAAAGCGCAAGTCAGACTATCGTAATTACATCCAGATTAATGGTCGTCTTGACTATCTCTTCTCTTTATCTCAGTACTTATGGGGATATTCAGCAGATCGCGCATTTGACCTTTCTACGGTCTTAGGCGTAGGAGCTGGAGTTGGAAAGATGAGAAACAAGGAATGGATCAAAACTCCTATCTTGTATGCAGGACTCAATATGAAGTTCCGTACAGGTCCTTATGGCTATATTGGCTTAGAACCATATATTAGTGTTAAGCGTGACGGAGTGGACTATTCTGACACTTGGCGTAAAATCGATGTTAGTTATGGTTTCATGGTTACATATATTGCATATCTTAATAGCAATAACACCTTTAACCAACCGGAAGTCAAGGGCCAGAATTGGCGTGCTCCTTGGTTTATTGAAGCTGGTAACGGCATGACTTTTGTCCCTGTAAAAAGTGGTAAAGGAAACAAACCTGGTCATGATATTACATTTACCGTTGGAAAATGGTTCTCGCCAATGATTGGTTTACGTGCAGGAATCACAACAGGCGATGATATTTTCAAGACTGTCAAGGAGACTCATTATCATAGAATGTTTGCTGCAGTGCGTGCAGATGCTATGCTTAATCCTCTTGGAATGAAGAAGGATTTCTCATGGGACAAACCTGCTGGTTTTTATCTCTTTGGTGGAGGTTTCGTGGGCTATATGGGCCGTTTGTTGGCTAACGATAAGCGTACAACGAGCAAGTTTGCAGCAGTTTCTGTTGGTTCGCATGTTTGGGCAAAACTAAGTTCTGACTTGCAAATATTTGCAGAACCTCGTTTTAGCTATATGCGCACTTTATATAAGTCGGTTGAAAATCCGTATGAGTTGTCTCTTAATGTAGGTCTGTCAATGTATATTCGCTCTCGCTATTTCCGTAATCAGGATAAGAGCGAGATAAACCCTCTTCTTGATCAGGACGAAAAGGGTTGGCGCGCTGGTCTTGCAGGTGGTATTTCTCTTCTTCATTTCAGTCGTAGTTGTTACGACAACCATTCTGGAAAATACTTTAATGGCCTTGCTTATGGCGAGTATCATTTTGATGACTACAATGCTTTGCGTTTGTCATATGAGCGTTTCTTCCACAAGCAGTATTTTTATGATACGAAAGCAAAGAGCGAATATTCGAAGACTGCAGATGAAACTTTGATGGCACTTGACTATGAGGTGAATCTCTCAAACTTGCTTTCAATGCATAGAACAGATCGCCTTTTCCAATTGTCGCTCTATGCAGGTGGTGGTATGGGTTTCCATCCTGGAATGCGAAAACTCTTCCCATTGCTTAATGGTGGTGCAAAACTTTCGGCCAAGGTACACGAGAATATTCGTCTTGTGTTGAATCCTGCTGTTTATGGCTGTTATAAGATGCAATATCCTTTGCAAGTTCTTTCTGCAGGTCCATGGTATTATTTCGAGACTATTAACTTAGGTGTTGAATACAAATTCTAATGATATGAATCTTAGACATATATATATCATTGTTCTCTTGTTCTTCACTTCTCTTAGTGTAAATGCTCAGAGTGAAGCAAGATATCGTGCTGTAGAAGAAGCTTTCGCTAATACCTTGCATAAGTATACTGCTCATGTGGCGGATACTATTGCTGAGCATTTGGTGAAGAAAAACAAGAAGAATCCTGCTATATGCGTAGCATTGGCAAGAGGATATTTCCGTGATCGCGAGATTGACAGAGCTCACAAGTATCTTGAGAAGGCTCTAAAGATTTCTCCAAAGTATGGCCCAGCATACGAGGCTTATGGAGATATTGAGAATTATTATCTTCGTTATGACTCTGCTGCATATTACTATGCACAGGCAATCGAGAAGAATCCTGAGTATACAAAGGTTTATTCTAAGTATGCAAAGATTGTAGGAAAGACTGATCCTGAGAAGGCAGTTGCTGTTCTTCAGCAGGCAAGAAACTATGACAAGAAGTACAACTCTGATGTTGAGTCGGCTAATGTCTGGTTCTCTGCAGAGGGAATTGGTAACCAGACTCAGTTGGACAAGACTCTTGAGTACTTTGCTAAGTCGGATACAATCAAGATGACAAAGTATGATCTTGGTAACTATGCCCTTGCAGAATGGATGACACAGAACTATAATCGTTCGCTTGAGATATGTAACTACGGCTTGAGCCGTTTCCCAGGTTTCCTCACATTGGCTCGTGTTCGTTTCTATGATGAGGTTGACCGAAAGAACTATGATGCCGTTGAGCCAGCAGCAGATTATCTCTTCAATCAGGTAGATAGTGTTGATAGTACTACATATATTTCGCGCGATTACTTCTATTACGCAAAGTATTATGTCGTAAAGCAGGATATCAAGAACGCTTCTCGCCAGATTGCTTATATATATAAGTGTAATGATGATGATGCAATGGCTATGCGCGATAACTCGAATAAGCTTATCCAGGCTTACACAGATAGTCTGAAGATGGCAGGCGACTATGCTCGTGCAGAGGAAGATTGGAAGACATTTATTACTGTTGGTCGTCCACAGGACCTTGATAATAGTTACTATTATTATCTGCTTTCAACGACCTATCAGGAGCAAATAAATGCCGTGGAGGCTGATACGACAATAACAAACAAGCAAGCAACAATTGACCGTCTTGCAGACGAACTGGATGGCGTCTATGCTTATCTTCAGGATAAATACCCTGCATTTGAGACAGAATTGATGGCATATCTGCGTGCCGTTAACCAGCGTCACTTTGATGATGACCACTTCACTCTTGGTACTGCAGAGCCTTATTACCGTCATGTAATTGAGGTTGTTGAGCCAATCCGTGAGAAGACAAAGCGTCACATTACTTATCTTGCTGGTGCCTACGATTATATGGCCATCTACTACTTCTATCGTGATGACAAGAAGCGAGCACTCACCTATGCTAACAAGGTGCTTTCAGTGGAGCCTGATAATGCCAATGCAAAGCAGATTGTCAACTTCATGAGTCGCAGAAAATAAGCAAAGAAAAAGACTAATAAAAAGCGCTAAAAAATGAAAGCGGTGGAATGATTATCTCGTTCCACCGCTTTTGTATTGTTATTCCACTGAAATGAAGTGCTCATTCCACTGAAATGACAACGTCATTCCATAGGAATGATTTTGGCTTGTGTTTATGGGCATATTTTTGCCGAATAAAGATGCCTACTTCTTAGCAGACATCTTGAATTCAAGAACTCCACCTTCCATTATCTGAGCCTGTGTGATTCTAAGGTCAGTAAGAGGCTTGCCGTTGAGTTTCACGCTCTTTACATATATCTCCTTATCACTCTTTCGAGGTACCTTAATAGTGAAATCCTTTCCGTTTGGAAGATGGATTGTTGACTCAGTGAAGAGTGGAGTACCAATCACAAAGTCGTCAGCACCAGCATTGAAAGGATAGAATCCCATAGAAGAGAAGATGTACCAAGCCGACATCTGGCCGCAATCGTCATTTCCTGCATAGCCGTAAGCCTTGTCATTATAGAACTTCTGGCGAACCTCATTGATGAGCTCTTGTGTACGCCAAGGTTGTCCTGCAAAGTTGTAAAGGTAGGCTGTATGATGCGAAGGTTCATTTCCATGAGCATACTGACCAATAAAGCCACTGGCATTCTCATTTCCCTCGCCACTCTTTGCCTCAAGAGTGAAGTTCTCGTTCAGTTTTTCAATGAAATTCTTCTTGCCGCCAAAGAGTTCAATCAATCCGTTTGGATTCTGTGGCACAAACCACAGATACTGCCAAGCATTGCCTTCTGTGAAAGGATTTCCACCATTTGAACCATATCCCAATGGATCAAAAGGACGAATCCAGTTGCCATTCTCATCCTTTGGAGCAAAGAAACCTATTGACTCGTCAAACAGATTACGATAGAATTCTGAACGCTTGTAGAAACGATCTGCATCTTCAGCTTTGCCCAATTCTTTTGCAACAGCATAGACACACCAATCGTCGAATGCTTGTTCAAGAGTGATTGAAACAGACTGACTCTGCAGAGGTTCTGGCATATAACCATACTTTTCCCAAATCTCGAATGGCGAATTGCGGTGGGAGAGGGTAGAACTCTCATACATAGCCTTGTATGCTGCATCTTTGTCAATGCCCTTTATATTAGTAAGGATCGCGCGCGAGAGAACAGGGATAGCGTGATTGCCAATCATGCAGTAATTGTCCTGACCCCAAAGATCCCATATTGGCAGATAACCATAAGTCTGCTGGTGCAGAATCATTGAGTTCACAAAATCAGCTGCATAATCCTGATAAACGAGATTGTAGAGTGGGTGAGCAGCACGGAATGTATCCCAAAGAGAGAAGGTGGAGAAGTATTTCTTGCCTTTCTTCATTTGTTTCACATCATAGTTTGTGTCAAGATATCTGCCGTCTACATCGCTCATTTGATTAGGCTGAATCAGTGTGTGATAAAGGCCAGTGTAGAATATTGTCTTGTCAACATCCTTTCCTGTAACATCAATTGCTGCCAACTCCTTTTCCCACTTGTCATGAGCCAATTTCTTATAGTGGTTGAAATCCCAACTCTGGCATTCTACAGCAAAGTTGCGACGAGCTCCTTCCTGATCAACAGCAGAGAGTGCAACCTTCACAGTAAGTACATTGCCATCGTTTTTGAACTGTAATGCTGCACGAAGAGCCTTGCCATTTACGATTTTTCCTGCTTCTACACTTCGTTTTCCGTCCATCAACAATGTGTTTGCGAATGGTTTTGAGAACTCTGCACGGAAGTAGACTTTGCGCACTTTCGCCCAACCAGTAAGCATTCTGTAACCCTCAATTGTGTGATCGTCAACAATACGAATCTGCGAATTCAATATTGCATATCCGCGCTGCCCCTCTACAACATAATAGGCATCACTACCTCTGTAGGCTGTGCGGTCAAGGTCGAGCACTACTTGCTGATTTTCCCCTTGAGGGAAAGTGTAGTGATGAATTCCTGCATGCTCTGTTGCGGATGTTTCCACCTTTACGCCCGACTCTTGAAGCTTAACCCAATAATAGCCAGGAGTAGCGCCCTCGTCAGTATGATTCATTGTCTGTGAGAAGTCGCCTGCCTGCAATTGTTCCTTTGTAATTGCGTTTCCTGTCACAGGCATCAACGAGATGTCAATAAGGTCGGTACATCCAGTGCCTGAGAGATGAGTGTGGGTGAAACCATAGATGCGGTTTTTGTTGTAGTCATATCCACAGCAAGGATCCCAAGTGACATACTGCTCATGTTCAGGACACAACTGAATCAATCCCAATGGCACACATGCACCAGGGAAAGTTGAACCCGAAAGAGCACCTGTTTCGTCTGTCTGAGTTCCGATGAAAGGATTGACATACTGAGTGTGGTCATCAGCAAAAGTTGCAGTAAAGCAAATTGCCGAAAGGAGTAATAAATAGATTCTTTTCATTTTGTTGTTTTTGATTTGAATACAAAAATAGTACAAACGGACGATAATTCAAAACAAAATATGAAGAATTTGCATTATATCCAAATTTTTTAGTAACTTTGCCTACGAATATGCACATTCTTGAATGTGGCAATTCTCAAAGAAAACGAAAAATCATTTAATCGCAGAAATAATATGAAAAGAGTAATTCTTTCAATTTTAGCTGTTATGGCCTTCGTGGGAATGCAGGCTCAGTCGTACGATTACCTTACCTTCGTAAGTAACGTCGGTGAGAAATCTATGAAGATTACAGGTACTGTTATCTCTTTCTCTAACGGCAATATGGTGGTTAAGAATGCAGCAGAGGAATATACTGTAGCATTGAGCGACCTCAAGAAATTCTATTTCTCGGATGGGACATCTGCAATAGAGGCTGTTGCAGACGACTCAAATGAACCAGTTGTCGTTTATTCTGTATCAGGTCAGCTCATTGGTAGCTTTGACAATGCTGCTTCTGCCAAGAATCAGTTGTCAAAGGGCATTTATGTTGTCAAGGGCAAGAATGAGTCTAAAAAAATGATGGTAGAATGAAACGAATAATTGCTATTCTGCTTGGTGTATGTCTTGCAGGAAGCAGTTTTGCTCAGACGCTGAATGTCAATCAGGGTAGTGTGACTTACGCTATTCCTGCTACTCAGATGGGTGAGGCTGTTGTTTCTGGCAATGCCATCACTATTGGCAAGAAGACTTACAACACAGACGATATCACTACTATTACAGTAGATGATTCTGCTGTAAATGATAACTCTGTTGCTGTGAACTATAATGGTTCGTCGGCTCAAGTTGTCATTGCTGGTAATATTGCACATCTTGTTTCGGCAAAAGTGACAGGAGCTCATGTTACTCTGCTCCAGTCGGCTGATGCAACAGACGAGATTACCTATACTCTGAGTGGTTCGTCAAGCGATGGTTCGCTTTATATGAATGGTAAACTCAAGGCAACATTCGTATTGAACGGCCTTTCGCTCACCAATCCTGACTCTTGCGCAATCAATATTCAGGATGGAAAGCGTATTGCTCTTGTCCTTGCAGAGGGAAAGACAAATACCTTTACAGACGGTATTAAGGTTGCTGATGATGGTTCGGATGCTCATAAGGCTTGTTTCTATGTTGACGGACATCCTGAGTTCTCAGGCGCAGGTACACTTACTATTAATGGTAAGGTTAAGCACGGATTCTGCTCAGACGAATACTGCTTGGTGAAGGCAAGTGCAGGAACAATCACAGTCGCTTCTGCTCCAAGTGACGGCTTTCATATTGGTCAGTACTTTATGCAGAAAGGTGGTACAATCAACATCACTTCTACAGGCGATGGAGTTGATGTTGGCGCAAAGAAAGACGCAACTGCAGAGTTCAACGGACAGGTTTTCCTCAATGGTGGTTCTCTGACAATCAATGCAAATGGTGCTGCTTCTAAAGGTGTGAAATGTGATGCCTCAATGGAAATAACCGATGGAGTTGTTAATGTTACTTGTAAGGGTGATGCCTATTATGACACAGCTGAGGCTGATATAACAAGTTCTGCAGCATTGAAATGTACTGGCACTTTCACAATGACAGGTGGTAATGTTACCCTTCTTGCAACAGGAAAAGGCGGAAAACTTGTCAACAGTGATGGTTCTGTGACAATCTCGGGCGGTAAGATTTCGGGTGCTGCTTGTGGTGATATGTATGTTTATAGTACAGAACTTGACACAAAAGCCCATGCGATAAAGACAGATGGTGATATCAATATTGCAGGTGGTGAGGTGTATGTTGCAGCTTCGGAGGATGACGGAAAAGCATTCAAAACCGACTTTAAACTCAACATTACTGGTGGCACATTAATGGGAATCGGCGGAAAGAAAAGCGCTGCTTATTCAGGTTCTACACAAGGAAGCAAGACATACACAGGAGTGAATGTAAAAAGTGGTGCAACAGTTTCATATGATGGGGTGAGTTTCACAGTACCTTCGGAATACTCTAACACAGACGCGAAGGTGATTGTCTCAAAACCAGGACTATAAAGCAAAATAAAACAATACGGGAAGTGTAGCCAACTACTGCACTTCCTTTTTTATAATAATAAGAATGAATAAATACATCAACACTGTCGCTCAGAGTTTCAAGCGTCTCAATTGGTTTGAGATGTCACTTATGGCGGCAATCATTATCCTTGCGATAATATCGTTTATCTACAAAGGCGAGTTTGGAATAAACAACTTCATTGCCTGCACATCAGCCATTATGGGTGTTTTCTGTGTGGTTCTTGGTGCAAAGGGCAGTATGGCAAACTGGATATTTGGTATCATTGAATGTTTCCTCTATACATACATCTCAATCTCAGGCCATATCTATGGAGATGCTATGCAACGCCTTCTTTATACTCTGCCTATGCAGTTTGTGGGTTGGTACTTGTGGAGCAAACGTGAGCGCAAGGATGAGTCAACACAGATTAATACTCGCTATATGTCGTGGATGACACGATTTAAGTATTTAGTGGTAACAACTCTTATGGTACTTGCATTAGGTTATTTCCTCAAGTTTGCAGGTCCACATCTCACAGATTTCTTCTCGTACATGCATTTCAAGGTGCAGGCGAACTATGCAAGTGAGTCACAATTGTGGCTTGATGCAACAACAACAGTACTTGCAATAGTCACAACTTTCATTTCTGTGAAAGCATATGTAGAGCAGTGGTATCTGTGGTTGTTTATCAACATATTCTCAATTCTCATCTGGATACAGTCGGATACAGACTTCTCGTTCATGGTTGTTGCTAAGTATTCTGTATATCTCATCAACTCATTCTATGGCATTTACATGTGGAATAAGTTGAGCAAAGAATAAGAATAATCACCCCAAATGATGGGGTAGAGATAATGAAAAAGGATGCCTCCCGATTGGGAAGCATCCTTTATTTTTGTTTTAGCGCTAAGTTCTCGATTACTTACGAAGACCGAGAGTCTTGATGATAGCACGATAGCGGTTGATATCGCGGTTGTAGAGATAGTTAAGGAGAGCACGACGCTTTGCTACGAGCTGTGTCAATGAGCGAGCTGTGCGGTAATCCTTGTGATTCTTCTTCAAGTGCTCTGTGAGGTGCTTGATACGGAATGAGAACAATGCAATCTGGCTTTCTGCAGAACCTGTGTCTGTAGCGTTGCCACCCTTGCTGTACTGGCCGAAAATTTCAGCCTTCTTAGCTGGATCTAAATACATGATTTTAATAGTAGTGATTAATGTTAAACATCACATCTTTCGCTTGCTCTCCAACCTATCACTATCAGTAGGCGCAAGGTCAAATGCGGCTTTCCTCGCGGAAAAAGCGGTGCAAAGGTACTACAATTTCCCCGAACTACCAAACAAAATCAAAAGAATTTTACAAATTCTCCTAATTATTTGCGTTAGTTACTCCCCTCGCCTTTAAGAGAGGGGTTGGTGGTGGGGCTTTTTCCCCCTTCCCTTTAGGGGAGGGCAGGGGTGAGGCTTCCTTATAAAGTATGCTTTGACGAACCGTCGAAACAGTGTGTACAGATCTGGCACTTCTCCAAACCAATAGCGTTGACAATAGTCTCGAGCTTTGTGAATTTCAATGTGTCAAGGTTCAGTCGGCGGGCAATTTCTGCCACCATTGCTTTGTATTCAGGCGAATCGGTTGTGGCATAAGCCTTCAGACGCTCCTCTGGAATTACGACTTCCTTTGTAGAATGAGCATCAGCCAACATTGTAGCCTTCTCATTGCCAGTCTCAAGGTCCATAATTACACGACGAGCAATAAGTTCAAGTTCGTTCTTGCTTGCCGAGAAATTCACAAACTGACAACCATAAATCAGTGGAGGACAAGCAATTCGCATATGCACTTCCTTTGCTCCAAGTTCCTTTAGAACCTTAGTATTCTCGCGCAACTGAGTACCACGAACGATAGAATCATCGCAGAACAAGCAACGTTTGCCCTCGAGAATGGCCTTGTTTGGAATGAGCTTCATCTTTGCCACAAGGTTTCGTGTCTCCTGACTTGAAGGCATAAACGAACGAGGCCAGGTTGGAGTATATTTTGAAATAGCGCGAGTGTAAGGCACTTTGTGACCAGCTGCATAACCAACAGCCATACCAATTCCTGAGTCAGGAATGCCACCCGCTTGGTCAACTTCAGTTTCGTCCTCTTCGCCCATCACACGACCACATTCAAATCGCATTGCCTCTACATTCTGTCCCTCGTAGCAAGATGTTGGGAATCCATAGTAAATCCAGAGGAAAGAGCAAATCTGCATTTTCTTTTCTGCTGCACGAAGAATCTCCATCTTGTCCTCATGCAAGCGTACAATCTCGCCCGGACCTACATAATAGCTTGTCTCATAGCCCAGATTAGGGAAGGCAGTTGACTCAGATGTAGCGGCCATTGCACCCTCTTTCTTACCAATTACGATAGGAGTGCGGCCCCAGAAATCGCGAGCGGCAATGATTCCGTCCTCAGTAAGGAGAAGCATTGAGCAAGAGCCCTTGACGGTTTTATATACATTCTCAATACCATCAACAATGTTCTTACCTTTTATAATAAGTAGGCCAACAACCTCTGTAGGATTGATTTTTCCAGAAGAGAACTCTGCAAGGTGCATGCCCTCAGCCAACAACTGATCTGCAATCTCCTCAAGATTATTGATTTTCGCCACTGTCACAAGCGCAAAACGACCTAAGTGAGAGTTCATCAAAAGAGGCTGTGCATCAGTATCGCTGATTACGCCAATACCCGCATTTCCTTTGAACTTACTCAGTTCGTCCTCAAAACTTGTACGGAAATAAGAATTCTCAAGACTGTGGATTGAACGGAAGAAGCCTTCTCCCTCGCTGTAGCTTGCAAGACCGCCTCGGCGAGTGCCGAGATGTGACTGATAGTCAGTACCATAAAATAAATCGGCAACGCATTTGCGCTGCTTTGTTGTGATAGTTCCGAAAAAACCGCCCATTGTGTTATGATGAATGTGTTGGAAAATGAATTTTCTATGTGCAAAGTTAACAAAAAACAGCAAGAAAAGCAAGAAACCAATCCTCGTTTTTTTTACGACCTTTGTTAATTAATATAAAACAAGGAAATTGCAGTTGTTGGTTCTTTCAAAATGAAAGTATCGCGCGGGCTGTAGATGAGGAATTGTAATATTCGCCTTTTTCCATTCGCCATTAAACTCGTATGACTTCTTTGCTCTGTGAACAACGAAATATCTATGGACTTATTGATTGTGCTGAAGGTGTTAGTTTGTAAATTCTTTTCTTTATTTGCTTTCTTTGCTGTCTCGCCTTTAGAAGGAAATATAGGCGAGGCTTACTCTCTGATAATCAGCGTGTTATTCATTACGCTGATTTCATCTTATCATTTCAGTGGAATGAACTCGTCATTTCAATGGAATGACCACCTCATTTCAATGGAATGAGCGCGTCATTTCAGCGTAATGAGAAAGTGATATTTGCGGTGTTAAATATTTTCGCTAATCGAATTGTACTCTTTTATGTAAGTTCTTATGCTTGCTTGCCACTTGATTTTTATCGTGTTATTGGCAATATGTGCAAATAATCTATTGATTATTGCCGTATTTTCGTTGTTTTTTAGTACTTTTGCATACAGTTTCGCGGAAAGCAATCCTTATTCCGCGAGAATAAGAAATCACAAGATACAAGATGCAGGATATTAGAAACATAGCAATTATTGCGCATGTCGACCACGGAAAGACAACTCTGGTCGATAAGATGTTGCTTGCTGGTAAACTCTTCCGCGCAAACCAGCAGACAGGTGAACTGATGCTCGACAACAACGATCTTGAGCGTGAGCGTGGAATCACCATTCTCTCGAAGAATGTGTCAATCAATTGGAAAGGAACAAAAATCAATATTATCGATACTCCTGGACACTCTGATTTCGGTGGCGAAGTGGAGCGCGTGCTCAATATGGCCGATGGTTGCATTCTCCTCGTAGATGCTTTTGAAGGTCCTATGCCACAGACTCGTTTCGTACTCCAGAAGGCACTTGAAATTGGATTGAAGCCTATTGTTGTTGTAAACAAGGTGGACAAACCAAACTGCCGCCCTGAGGAGGTTTACGAAATGGTGTTCGATTTGATGTTCTCGCTTAACGCAACAGAAGATCAGTTGGATTTCCCAGTTGTCTACGGCTCGGCAAAGAACGGCTGGATGGGAGAGGATTATAACACTCCAACCGATAATATCGACTATCTGCTCGACAAGATTGTGGAGATTATTCCAGCCCCAAATCAGTTGGAAGGTGAACCACAGATGCTCATTACATCACTCGATTTCTCGAACTATACAGGCCGTATTGCTGTAGGTCGTGTACATCGCGGAACATTGCGCGACGGAATGAATGTGAGCATTTGCCATCGCGATGGTTCTGTGGAGAAGACAAAGATTAAGGAACTGCATACCTTTGAAGGAATGGGCCATCAGAAGACAGAGAGCGTTGATTCAGGCGACATCTGTGCTGTAATTGGTCTTGAGCGTTTCGAGATTGGCGATACAATCTCTAATTTCGAAAATCCAGAGGCACTTCCACCAATCGCGATTGACGAACCAACAATGTCGATGCTCTTTACGATTAATGATTCGCCATTCTTTGGCAAGGAAGGAAAGTTCTGTACTTCGCGCCACATTAATGACCGTCTTGTTCGCGAACTTGAGAAAAACCTCGCTCTTCGCGTTGAGCCTTTTGCTGATAGAACAGATGCGTGGATAGTAAGCGGCCGTGGTGTGCTTCATCTTTCTGTGCTTATTGAGACAATGCGTCGTGAAGGCTATGAACTGATGGTAGGTCAGCCACAGGTAATCTATAAGGAGATTGATGGTCAAAAATGCGAGCCAATCGAAGAATTGACCATTAATGTTCCTGAGGAATTTGCCAGCAAGATGATTGATATGGTGACTCGTCGCAAAGGCGATCTTCTTTCAATGGAGAGTCAGGCAGAGCGAGTGAACATTGAGTTTGAGATTCCATCACGCGGTATTATCGGCCTTCGTACAAATGTGCTTACAGCTTCTCAGGGAGAGGCAATCATGGCACATCGCTTCAAGAGCTATCAGCCATTCAAGGGCGAGATTACTCGCAGAGTAAATGGCTCGATGGTGGCACTTGAGACTGGTACTGCTTTTGCTTACTCTATTGATAAACTCCAGGATCGCGGAAAGTTCTTCATTGACCCAGGTGAGGAGGTTTATGCAGGTGAGGTAGTAGGTGAGCATGTTCACGACAACGACCTTGTAATCAATGTAACAAAGGCAAAGCAGTTGACTAATGTCCGTGCTTCGGGTTCAGACGAAAAGGCTCGCATCATTCCAAAGATTATCATGAGTCTTGAGGAATGTCTTGAATACATCAAGGAAGACGAATATGTAGAGGTTACACCAAAGTCTATGCGTATGCGTAAAGTAATCCTCGACCATCTGGAGCGTAAGAGAGCAAACAAGGAATAATGCATTCCTGAACACCTCTTTCGTAGACTTACGATAAGAAATAAAAAGGCTTCTTGGGAATTTCTCGAGAAGTCTTTCTTGTTTTTTATTGGCTATTTCTTGGTTATATCCAAGAATTTATGTATCTTTGTCGGGAAGAATAATAAACAATCTAAAAAACAAATAATTATGAAATTAGACGGAAGACGTGAAAGTGACAATGTGGAAGATCGTCGTGGACAATCATCCTCTGTAGGTAAAATTGGTGGCCTTGGTATTGGCGGTATCATCATGGTTGGCCTTATGGCTTGGCTGACAGGTGGTGATCCTCTCTCAGCAATTATGGGAGCTGCTCAGGAACAAATGAGCGGACAGGTAGTTGAGCAAGGCGAGCACGAGTTCACTCAGGAAGAACAGGAACTGGCACAGTTCTCAAAGCAGATTCTTGCTGGTACTGAGGATGTGTGGACAGAAATCTTCGCACAGAACAATATGAAGTACGAGTGCCCTAAGATGGTGCTTTATACAGGTGGAACACAGACAGGTTGTGGTTACGGACAAGCAGCAATGGGTCCTTTCTATTGCTCAGGCGACCAGACTGTTTATATCGACCTCTCGTTCTTCTCTTCAATGAAGAAATCGTTAGGCTCTGCAGGCGATTTTGCTTATGCCTATGTAATTGCTCACGAGGTGGGACATCATGTTCAGTATTTGCTTGGAACTTTGACAGAAGCACATAACAAGATGAGTCAGGTTAGCGAAAAGGAATCTAACCAGATTAGTGTGCGTCTTGAGCTTCAGGCCGACTATTATGCTGGCGTTTGGGCACATCATGACAATAAGAACTTCCAGTCGCTTGAAGATGGCGATATAGAGGAAGGTCTTGAAATTGCTTCGCGTATTGGTGATGACTATCTGCAGAAGAAGGCTCAAGGCTATGAAGTTCCAGAGTCGTTTAACCACGGACGCTCAGAATGGCGTGTTAAGTGGTTGAAGGCTGGTATCCAGAAGGGTGATCCTTCTTATGGACAAAAGACCTTCGAAGTTGCATACGGAGATTTCTAATTGATTTTCACTTATAGCCCCCTAAATGAATTTTTAGGGGGTGTTTTGTCTTAAATAACTCATAATCAACATGAAAAGATTATCTTTATTGATGTTGTCGTTTGTGATGACTGCAGCTTGTTTTGCACAGATTGACACAAACAAGATGTACTCGCTTCATACTCCTGATGGTCTTACCCTTGATAATGGAGCAACAATGGACCTTGATGCTGGTCTTGTTCTTGCAAAATACAACGAGACATCCGCTTCGCAGGCTTGGAAAATCATACATGTGAAAGATGATATTTATCGTTTCATCAATGTTCATTCCCTTAGCGCCCTTGATAATGGCGATGGTCCTACACAACATCCGGTAGTGCAATGGACTGACGACAAAGGCAATGAAAACCAGTTGTGGCGAATGATTAAGCGAGGAAGTGTGTATATTATCAAGAGTGTGCCTACAGGTATGAATCTTGGTGCTCGCGACCGCCTTCAGCCAGGTGAACCAGTTTGGCAAGTAACAGCTAATGATGGTGCTGCTTCTCAACAATGGACATTGAAGGAGTCAAAAGTAAAGGCTGAGATAATAGTGCCAAAGACATCAAGTACTAATGACTGGGAAAACCAGCATATTCTGGGCATAAATAAGTTGGATGGTCATGTGACATTTGTTCCATTTGCCTCGGAAGAAGAGATGAAATCCGATCCTGTTTATCGTCAGCCTTGGGCACGCACAAAGTCAAGCCGATATATGCTTTTGAACGGAACATGGAAATTCAATTGGGTGAAGCAGCCAGAAGATCGTCCGGTAAACTTCTACAAGACAAACTATGATGTGTCGAAGTGGGATGAAATAACTGTTCCTTCTACACTTGAAATGTTGGGATATGGTACACCAATATATGTGAATGTCACTTATCCGTTCCTTAATAATCCTCCTTTCATTCAGTCGGTAAAAGGTTATACCAATGAAAAGGAACCAAATCCAGTTGGTTCTTATCGTCGTGATTTTACCTTACCACAGGATTGGAAAGGACAGAACATCTACATCCACTTTGATGGAGTATATAGTGCCTTTTATGTTTGGGTAAATGGAAAGAAGGTTGGCTATTCACAAGGTGCAAACAATGATTCGGAGTTTGATATTACAAAATATGTAAAGGCCGGCAAGAATACTGTAGCTGTTGAGGTTTATCGCCTTTCTGATGGCTCGTATCTTGAGGATCAAGACATGTTCCGCTTCTCGGGAATTCATCGTGATGTTTATCTCGTAGCTCGTCCAAAGGTACATATCACAGATATTCATCTTAGTTCTGTTCTTAGCAATAACTTCAAGTCTGCTACGCTCATTGCTGATGTTAAGAGTAATGGTCGTGCAGAAGTTGTGGTTCGCGATAATGACGGAAAAGAAGTGGCTCGTGGTAATGGCGAATTGCAGATTAACGAATTGCAGACTTGGTCGGCTGAGCGCCCATATCTTTATAATGTTGATGTGAACCTCTATGATGAAACCGGCCGCCTTGTTGAGTGTACAACTCAACGGTTTGGATTCCGTCGTGTGGAGACTATTAATAATAAGGTGTATGTAAATGGCAAGCTCACATACTTTAAGGGAGCTGACCGCCACGACACACATCCTGTTTACGGAAAGTCAATTCCTGTAGAGTCGATGATTGAGGATATTCTCCTCTTTAAGCGTCACAACTTGAATACTGTCCGCACTTCTCATTATCCTAATGATCCAAAGATGTATGCCCTCTATGATTATTATGGTATATATGTGATGGATGAGGCTGATCAGGAATGCCACGGTAATCACTCAATAACCAGAGACCCGGAATGGAAAGATGCTTTTGTTGATAGAGGCGTCAGGATGGTAAGGCGTGATCGCAATCATCCTTCTGTAGTATTCTGGTCGTTGGGTAATGAGTCTGGACAGGGATGTAATATTCAAAGCGAATATGATGCAATAAAGGCGCTTGATAATACCCGACTCATTCATTATGAGGGACAGAATGATATTGCCGATATTGACTCTCGAATGTATCCTTCTGTTGATGAGATGAAACGCGTGGATAGAGAGAAGCGCAATAAGCCATTCTTCCTTTGTGAATATGCCCATGCAATGGGAAATGCAATAGGCAATCTTCGTGAGTATTGGGATTACATTGAGAATCAATCGGTTCGTCAGATTGGCGGCTGTATTTGGGACTGGGTAGATCAGGGAATTACTCCTAAGGGCTATCCAGAGGGATGGTTTGGTTTCGGCGGTTCGTTTGGTGATAAACCTAATGATAACGAGTTCTGCTTGAATGGTATTGTAACTCCCGACCGCAAAATAACACCAAAACTGCTTGAAGTTAAGTCTATCTATCAATATATCAAGATGAAACTCTCAGGCCACATTCTTATCCTTGACAACCGCTACGCAGATTACGATCTCAATGAATTCGCTTTGAAATATGAGGTTGTAAAAGATGGCAAAGTTGTGAAGAGCGAAGTTCTTGACATTCCTTCTACTGGTCATCGTGAGAGTCAGCATATGACTTTGCCAATTGAGGAATATTGCAATACAGACGGCGAGTGCTTCCTTAATGTGGATATTTGCCTTAAGAAAGATGAGATTTGGGCAAATGCGGGTCATGTAGTTGCACAAGGCCAGTTCCAATTGAGTGAGGCTCCAAAGGCAGTTGTTGAGGCTAAGGGCAATGCTCCACGCGTATGGGATGAGAGTCGCCAGATACTCCATGTTGAGGCGGCAGGAACCAAGGTGGCATTTAATGAGAAGACTGGTCAGATGACTTCACTTGTCGTTGATGGCAAGGAGATGCTTCATATGATGCAAGGCCCTCGCTTCAATTGGTATCGCTCAATCTCGAACGATATCCGCAATCAGGATGAAACCAATATCAGATTGGGCGAATTCAAATATGAACAAACCGAAAACTCTGTGAAGGTTGCAACTGAGATGACAGCACAGGTTGGTAGGGAAGAAGTTGCTTATAATGTGAACTATGAGGTTCTTCCAGATGGCCGCATTGTTGTTGATGCTTCATTCAATATGTCGGGCGATCGTGCTTTGCCTCGTCTTGGACTTCAGCAGTTGCTTGCTCCAGAATTGGAGAATGTAGAATGGTATGGCCGAGGTCCTATAGAGAACTATCAAGACAGAAAAGATGCGGCTCGTGTAGGCATCTGGAATACTACTGTTAATGGCATGCGAGAGGCTTATGTCCGCACTCAATCGATGGGCGAACGCACAGATACACGCTGGTTGCAGATTACGGATAATGCTGGTCGTGGCCTTCGTTTCACAGCTCTTAATGGTACATTCGATTTCTCTTCACTCCATTATACAGATCAGGACATCTGGAATGTGAAGTATGGCTATGATCTTGATAAAGTCCGCCGACCAGAAGTAGTCCTTACTCTTGATGCGGCTATGCGCGGAATAGGTAACGGAAGCTGTGGCCCTGGTCCTTTGAAGAAATACGAACTCGAAAACAATAAAACCTACACATATTCGTTTGTTATAGAGAAATCTAAATAAAGAAAGGAATATGAAGAAGATTGTTTTATTGATATTGTGCATTTTGTGCCTTGGTAATGCCTGGGCACAGAAGAGAGTAGGGCAGTTCTCGTTCATTCCACGTGTGGGGCTGAACCTGAGCAATTTAGGCAAAGCAGATGGTTTTGTCGTATATCCTACATCTCCGGGGGCTGGAACGGCGGATGCAAATCATTCAAAGACCCTTCCCGATTTTATGATAGGTGGAGATGTGGAGTATCAGATTACATCGCCACTTGCTATCAGCCTTGGTGCTTTTTATTCGCGACAAGGATGTCGTTGGGCTGATGATTCTGAGTCATATACAGACAATGACAAGACCAAATGGACAAACAGCATTCAAGATCAGGCGATAAATCTGCAATATATTAATGTTCCTGTTTCAGCAAAACTCTATATCAATGATTTCTTTGCTGTTCATGCGGGAGTACAGGCAGGATTTCTCCTTGATGGTAGAGACAAGTTTGTTTCATCTGAATTGATGGAACCAAAAGAAGGCGACAAGACTTTCAAGAGTGAGAAATACAATGAAAAGATGCAAGATTTGAACTCTATTGTCTGGTCAATCCCTATTGGAGCATCACTCGAATATGAGAATGTGATTGTTGATGCTCGCTACAATATCCCTCTGTCGAGATTTTCGAATGAAAAGACGCACACAGATGGCTATGTTTCTACTGGCGGCAATAGAGTTTGGACAATAAGCGTTGGATATCGCTTCTAATAAAGACGAAAGGAGAACCCCGACGGGCTCTCCTTTCTTTTTGTATTTCCTAAACTTTGTGGAGTCAAACGACTCTATAACTAAAAACTATTCTTATTCAGGGTCCTTTGCGAGAATGTAACGAGTTGGTATTTCGTTCTTCTTCTCATTTGCTATGCTATCTGTTGCTGCTACCTTGCCCTTTGCTGGTGAGTAAGCAGGAGCGTAGTAGTAATCATCATACCAGTAGCTACCGCCCCAGTTGTAATTATTGTAATTGCGGTTGTAAACCTTTCTCAGTTCAAACTTCAATGGGTTGCCGTCATTGTCGTAGATATAACCCTCAAAGCGACTATTGTTGATGCGGAAATCAGATATTTCCTCATAACCGCCATCCTCGCGGAACCATACTCTGATTATTCTGTCGTGAACTTCCCAACGAATGTGATTAGCGATATAACTGCCACCTGCATAGTAGTCAACCCAGTAGCCATCGCCTTTTGTCGTGCGGAATGGGTCGCTATTGAAAGTGATTTCCGACTCTGTAGCCTTGTAGCTCTGTCCGCTCCACTCGTGATAAACATACATATTACCAACCCAAGTTCCTTCGAGTGACATTCCGATTTCCTGATCCTCTGTACATGATGTCATCATCATTGCGCTTAAACCGACTATCGCGATTGTCAGCATTGAGTAAATCTTTTTCATATCCATAAGTTTTTATTTGTTATTTACAACTGTTATCTAATTTTCTTGCTGCAAAGGTAGCGACTTTCGTGCAAACCGCAAAATAGTTTTCCCTAAACTGAAGGGGAATTTCCCTCTTTCTATGTAGGAAATTGACTATAAGCAAGAAAAAGACTGACCCGAAGGCCAGTCCTCTATATAAATATAATAAGGTGGAGATTAATACTTGAAACTTGAACCGCCGAGGAATTCGCGCATGATTGAAGTAGGCGGAATCTCCTTGTCGCTCACAGGAATAAAGTAGTGGATGAACTTCAAAAGTCGGTGAGCCTCAGGATATTCCTTGCAGTTTCGAGGAACAGAAGCAAGGATTGGTTCGGCATGATTGCGCAAAACGGCAAACTCAATATTGAGTGCAGAATTGAACATTACATCGGCTGTTTCCTGATAAGGGAAAATCCACTTCTCCTCGCTATCGCACACATTTTTCCATTGTGCAATAGTCTCGCGGGCAGTAAAAGCACCTTTGTTATAATCGCGAATGATTCGGCGGAGCAAACGATTGTCGCGCGTAGGAATCCAGTTGTGATCATCGAGCGAAACTGTGGTGAGGGCAGAGATGTAGATCTTGAACTTCATATTGTCCTCAATGCCAGCAGTAACAAGAGGATTCAAGGCATGAATACCCTCGATTATGAGTATGCGATTGTCCGAAAGCTGCAGTTTCTTACCATTATATTCGCGCATACCAGTAGTGAAATTATACTCAGGCACTTCCACCTTCTCGCCTCTCATCAAACGAGCCAAGTGGTCAGACATCAAGTCTGTGTCAACGGCAGCAATATTGTCAAAGTCGTACTGACCGTTAGGCAACTTTGGAGTATCAACGCGATTAACGAAATAATCGTCAGTCGAGAATGACATTGGGCGAAGTCCACAAGCAAGAAGTTGAATGGCAAGACGCTTGCAGAAAGTAGTCTTGCCCGAACTCGAAGGACCAGTGATAAGTACCAGTTTCAAAGGATTGTCCTTATCCTGATAACGGCGGTCGATTTCCTCAGCAATCTTCACGATTTTCTTTTCCTGCAAAGCCTCAGAAACCTGAATCAACTCAGAGGCATGACCTTTTATGCATTGTTTGTTCACATCACCAACATTCGATTGGCGCATGATGATATTCCACTTCACATTCTCAGCGAAAATCTCGTAAGTGTTAGGCATAGGCAGGAATTCCGCCAGTTTCTCAGGCTCGTGTCTGTCAGGAACACGAAGAATCATACCCTTGTCGTAAGCCTGAAGATCCCACAGTTTGAGGAAACCAGCCGAAGGAACAAGACAACCGTAATAATAATCTACTGTATCGCCCAGAGTGTAATAATCGGTATAAACCTGTCCCGAAGTCTCAAGCAGTTTCACCTTGTCCACAAATCCCCTCTCGCGGAAGATGCGTATTGCCTCTTCAGTAGCCACCTGATTGCGGCGGAAAGGCATATCAAGGTCAACAATCTCCTTCATTCGGCCTTTAATCAACTCTACATCGCCTTCTTCAAGTCCCTCACCATTGCTCTTCTTGAAATTGCAGTAATATCCACGCGACAATGGATGCTCGACAAACAATTTGCTGCCAGGGAAGACATCCTGAGCGGCCTTGTAGAGCACAAAGCAAAGTGAGCGGATGTAAACGCGCATTCCACTTGCGTCCTTAAGGTCGACAAACTCCACATCGCGGTTTTGATAGAGTCGGAATTTCAGTCCCTGCGACAAGTTGTTCACTCTTGCGGAAATGACAGGATACTTGAAATCGAGTTCAGGAAAAGCCTGAAAAACCTCGAGCAAACTTGTACCTTCAGGGAAGGATTTTGTCACCATGTTGTTGGTGCAACGGATTTGTAGCATAAAGGCAGTTGTGTTAGATTGATTTTACTTTTTTGCAAAAGTAACACAATTTGTTCAAAATGCCAAATATATTTCCAAAATATCGCGAAAAAGTTTTTATTGGGCAATTCTATGCCTCTTTTGTGCGAAAAATCTTTACGCGCAAAAACGGCAAAGTCATTTAACTGAAATGACGCGCTCATTTAACTGAAATGACCTCCTCATTCCACTGAAATGACCACTTCATTCCACTGAAATGACACGCTCATTTAAGCCAAATGACGGAGGCGCTGAGAATCAATGAGTTACAAAGACGATTTTTCGGATATTGCAAAAACGAAGAAAAAATGATGCGCGGAAAAGAATTTACATTTACAATACATCTGTGATGGCAGTTTTGCAAGCGTGAGAAGTCGGTTTTCTGGTGCTTTTCGTTTTGTGACTTGCCTTTTAAGGCATAGGCGAAAAATGGCGTTGTCGCAAAAAATATACTATTTTTTAGGCCAATGTTTTGTTTTCTCGGAAATTATCACTAAATTTGTAGGAAATTAAAAAACCTATACTAACAAACAATGAAAAAAGTCATTTTCTCACTCTTGATGCTTGCAGCAATGGCAAGTGCACCGGTAAATGCCCAGACAGAAGAGGCAGGTAACAGTTTTGTCCACGAGACAGAACTCAACGGATATATTGCCCCAGAGGATCCTGCAGTACTGCAGAAACTCGACCAGTGGAAAGACCTGAAATTCGGTGTGCTCTTCCATTGGGGACTCTACTCAATTCCTGGAATCTGCGAAAGTTGGCAGATTTGCTCAGAAGACTGGATTACCCGTCCAAAAGGCTTTACCTACGAGTCGTATAAAAGGTGGTATTGGGACTTGAATGCCTCATTCAATCCCCTCGACTTCAATCCTGACCAGTGGGCTCGTATCATGGAAGATGCGGGAATGAAATACATGATTTTCACCACAAAACATCACGACGGATTCTGTATGTTCGACTCAAAGTACACAGATTTCAGCATTGCTCATGCGCCACTCTTTGAGGGCAATCCTAAAGCCGACATTGCTAAGTATGTGTTTGATTCATTCCGCAAGAAGAACTTCTGGATTGGATGTTATTTCTCGAAGCCTGACTGGCATAGTCAGTACTTCTGGAATGACTATTACGCAACAGCCGGCCGTGGTCGCAACTACAAACTCGATTCAGACGAGCATAAGCAGTGGTGGGAAAATTACCGTCAGTTCTGTAAGAACCAGTTGATGGAATTGACAGAGAATTATGGCAAGTTTGATATCCTCTGGCTTGATGGCGGATGGGTTCGCGCAGAAGATGTATATCTTGAAGATGTACTCCAGAAGGCACGCGCTGGTCAGCATCCAGGACTCATTTCTGTTGACCGAGCAATGAAGACAAAGTGGGAAAACTACCAGACTCCAGAGCGCGCAATTCCAGAGACTCAGCTTTCATATCCTTGGGAGAGTTGCATCACATTGACTCACGCTTGGGGTTGGGATCCTTCTGGCAAGTGCAAGACTCCAGCAAAGGTCATTTCTATGCTTTCGGAGATTTGTGCAAAGGGTGGTTGCTTGCTTCTCGGAGTTGGTCCTACACCACAAGGTTTGATTCAGCCAGAGGTTGAAGAGGCACTCAAGCCAGTAGGCGAGTGGCTTCGCAAGAATGGTGAGGCAATCTATTCAACACGCATTACTCCTGTCTATACAAACGACAAGAAGAATGTGTGGTTCACAGCCAACAAAGACGGAAAGACAATCTATGCAATCATTCCACAGGATGATTCGACTGGTCTTCCTTCGCAGGTTACTTGGACAGGCAATACTCCAAAGGGCAAGATTGTTGATGTAGCAACAAAGAAGGCTGTGAAGTATGTCACAAAGGGTGATGTCACAACTGTTACTGTACCAAAGGGTGCAAATGGTGTGGCATTGAAGTTTAATGTAAAATAACAACACAAAATGAAAAGACTGTTTATATTGGTTTCTGCCATCTATTGTTCCCTCTTCTCGCTGCATGCTCAGCAGTTGACGGATTATGTGAATCCGTTTGTAGGAACAGAAGGATTCGGTCATACATTCCCTGGTGCATGTGTGCCTTTCGGCTTGATTCAGACAAGTCCGGTAACAGGTGCGGTAGGTTGGAATTATTGTCCGGAGTATCTCTATAGCGACAAGGAAATATGGGGTTTCAGTCAGGACCATCTCAACGGAACTGGTTGTATGGACCTTGGCGAAGTGCTTGTGACACCAGTTACAGCTCGTCCTGACCGCAAAAACTACCGCAGCACTTTCGACAAAAAGACAGAGACTGCCCGTCCTGGTTATTATTCGGTTTATCTCGACCAGACAGGAGTGAAGTGCGAACTGACAGCCACCCCTCATGTGGCTTATCATCGCTACATATATAATAAGGTGGATTCTGCCTCGGTTCTTGTTGACCTTCAGCATGGTCCGGCTTGGAACGAGAAGCAATATCACTCGCATGTGCTTGCGGCAGAGTTGAACTGGGAGAACGCCAACTGCATTTCCGGTCATATCCGCAATTCCGTTTGGGTGACAAAAGATGTGTATTTCGTTATTGAGTTCTCTCGCCCAATGACAAAAATGACCAATCTTCCACTTGCAGATATGGAGCGCGGAAATCGTGCCGTCATTGCTTTTGACATGAAGAAAGGCGATGCACTTGAGATGAAGATTGCACTCTCGTCAAGTTCAATCGATGGAGCAAAGCGCAATCTGAGAGCAGAACTTCCTGAGTGGAACTTCGACGAAACCGTTGCAAAGGCCAATGAGGTGTGGAATTCTTACCTCTCGCGCATCAAGGTTGAGGGCAACGAAGAGCAGAAGCAGAACTTCTACACATCATTCTATCATGCCTTGATTCAGCCAAACAATATTGCCGATGTTGATGGTCTCTACAAGAACGCAAAGGGCGAAGTGGTGAAAGCCGACAATAATGTGATGTATTCTACATTCTCTTGCTGGGATACCTATCGTGCGGCTCATCCTTTCTATACAATCATTATCCCTGAGAAGGTGGACGGAATGGTTAGTTCACTTGTTTCGCAGGCTGAAGCAATCGGTTGGATTCCTATCTGGGGACTCTGGGGCAAGGACAACTACTGTATGGTGGCAAACCATGGAGTAAGTATTGTTGCTGAGGCTTATCATAAGGGCTTCCGCGGTTTTGACGCTGAGCGCGCCTTCCAGGCTGTGAAAAATACCCAGACAAAGAGCCACCGCCTGAAGTCGAATTGGGAACTCTACATGCGTTACGGCTATTTCCCAACTGACTCTACTGAGGCAGAATCGGTTTCTTCAACACTTGAATCCGTTTACGACGATTATGCTGCTTGGGATATGGCAACTCTCATGGGTAAGAAGGAAGATGCAGCCTACTTTGGCAAGCGTAAGGATTTCTACAAGAATCTGTTTGACCCAGAGACGAAATTCATGCGTCCTCGCCTTACTGACGGCTCTTGGAAATCGCCTTTCGACCCAACTGGTTTGGCTCACGCTGAGAGTACGGGTGGCGACTACACAGAGGGAAATGCATGGCAATATACTTGGCATGTGCAGCACGATGTGCCAGGGCTCATCAAGTTGATGGGTGGAAACAAGCCTTTCATGGATAAGTTGGATGTGTTCTTCAGCACAAAACTCGAAAGTACTCTTTCGGATGTGACTGGTCTTATTGGTCAGTATGCTCACGGCAATGAACCTTCGCATCATGTGGCTTATTTCTATACTTTGGCTGGAAAGCCTGAGCGCACACAGGAATTGGTTCGCGAAATCTTCGACACACAGTATTTCCCTCGTACAGATGGACTCTGCGGAAATGACGATTGTGGACAGATGTCGGCTTGGTACATGCTCTCTGCAATGGGATTCTATCCTGTTGACCCAGTGAGCGGACGCTATGTTTTTGGTGCTCCACAGATGCCAAAGTTCACTCTTAATCTCCCTAACGGCAAGACTTTTGTTGTTGAGGCGCAGAATCTCAGCAAGGAAAATCTGCATGTTGCAAAGATTATCCTTAACGGCAAGAC
>DCIM01000022.1:38003-69242 GCA_002316005.1 Prevotellaceae bacterium UBA1726
ATAACAGAAAAGTACGAGCGCTTCCTTACTGATCCTTATGGATATGTGGCTTATCGCACAACCGGTGACATCAAAATCGATGGTGTTCTTGATGAGGCTGATTGGGCAAAGGCACAGCCTACAGAGAAATTCGCTGATATCAGCGGTGAGGGATTCCCAACTCCTAAGTATGCCACAACAGCAAAGATTATGTGGGATGACGAGTATCTCTACATTGGTGCTGAAATGGAAGAACCAAATGTGTGGGGCGTAATAACGAAGCATGATGAAGTAATCTACAACGACCCTGATTTTGAGGTATTCATTGACCCAGATAATGATGCCCAGAACTACTTCGAGATTGAGGCAAATGCACTCGGAACAGTATTTGATCTCTTCATTCAGAAGCCTTATAGAGCGCTTACTCGTGCCTTTGTGACATTCTCTTGGGACACTCCAGGACTGAAGCTCGATACTCACATATATGGTACTCTCAACAACAGCAAGGATACAGACAAGGGTTGGACTATTGAGATGGCTATTCCTCGTACTGCTATTGCTGCTGAATTTGATAATTACCTCAAGGCTGGCAACTATCTTCGTGTTGGTTTCTCACGCGTTGAATGGCAGACAGAGACAGATGCTCAGGGCAAGACAACCCGTAAGAATGGTCCTGACGGAAAGCGCCTCCCTGAGGACAACTGGACATGGCCTTCTACCGGACAGATTGCTATGCATATGCCAGAGCGCTGGGGTTATGTCTATATCTCTGATAAGAAAGTGGGCGAGGGTAGTGTGAAATTTGAATATCCAACCGACCGCCCAATTGAAAAACTCCTCTGGGCAATGTTCTATGCTCAGGAGACACATAAGAGCGAGACTGGTGCCTACTATTCTAAGTTGAAGGATTTCCGCCTCACAGCTCAGGAGAAAGCACTCTTGCCTGCTGGTTCGGACATCAAGATTGAGGCATTGGCCAACAAGTATGAGATTACCGTAACAAAGGCCGATGGTTCTTCTGTCAGCATTGACGAGAACGGATATGTCTGCCGTCGTGAAAAGAAATAACAAAAAACAACTATAATTATGAAGAATCTATTTTTAGCAGTATTTGCCTTTTTGGCATTGGTTTCATGCACAAAGCAGGAAGTTTCGCCTTCTGTAAAGGCTTACGGATGGAGTGGCTGGAATGAGGAAGAAGTGTCGGAAGACAGTCTCCGCGCAATGTTCCAGGAGTGGAAAGACCACGGCTTGGTTGGTGTTTGTATGGAGTGTCACTTTGATGTTGAGAAGACTACTCGTTGTGCCGCTATTGCTCATGAGGTTGGACTTGAGTATCATGCTTGGGCTCCTTCAATGATTCAGGGTGAAATGCCTGAAAGCTGGTATACTGTAAACCGTCTTGGTAAGTCTGCCTATAATGAGGCTGACCGCGCGTATGTACCTTACTATCAGACTCTCGACCCTCATAATCCAGAGGTTATTAAGTTCATGGTTGACAGCTACTGCAAGTTGGCTGAAATTCCAAATGTTGACTATGTTCAGTTTGACTATATCCGTTATGCTGATGCTATTCTTTCGGAAGGTCTTTGGGAGAAGTATAACGAGCAGATTAAGCACGAATGGCGTACTTCTGACGGTGTTGTTCATGAGTATCCTGTGGCAGATTATTGCTACTGTGATGACTGCTGTGCTGACTTTAAGGCAAAGACTGGTATTGATATCAAGGCAAAGCTTGCTGAAGGTGTTGACCCTCAGACAATTCCGGAGTGGGCTCAGTTCCGTTGCGACAATGTTACAAATCTCGTGAATGAGGTTTGCAAGGCTGTTCATGCAAAGGGCGGAAAGCTCAGCGCTGATGTTTTCCCTGGTCCAAAGAGTCATGCTGAGAAGATGGTTCGCCAGCAATGGAACAAGTGGGATGTTGATGTGTTCTTCCCAATGAACTACAATAACTTCTATATGCAAGGTCCAGAGTGGCTTTATACCATCACAAAGGAAGAAGTTGAGAGCACAGATAAACCAGTCATGAGTGGCCTCATGATTTGCAAGGACTGGCAGAACCGCAAGTCTCTCTGTGATCCTGAGAATACAGGACTTATCCCTTCAGAGATAGCAGAGGCTGTAGGCGGTGCTGTTAAGGCAGGTGCAGCAGGTGTTTGTCTTTTCACTCCTCAGAGTATGACTGCAGAGCATTGGGCAGAATTCGAAAAAGCAATTAAATAAAAACAATTAAAATAAATGGCAAGTTTAAAGGAAAAAATCGGTTATGCTCTTGGTGATGCAGCAGCCGGTGGTATTACATGGAAGGTAATGTCTATTGCTTTTCCATTCTTCTTCACAAACATCTATGGTCTGACTTTGGCTGATACAGCAGCACTTATGCTTATCGCCCGTATGTTTGATGTGGTAACTGACCCTCTCATGGGTTCGCTCGCTGACCGTACACAGTCTCGTTGGGGTACATATCGCCCATGGCTTATCTTTGGCGCTATTCCTCTCGGACTAATCTTCGCCCTTCTTCTCTACACACCGGAATTTGGTCCTGTAGGCAAGCGTATTTGGGCTTATGGCTTCTATCTCCTTATGATGGCAGTCTATACAGCAGTAAATGTGCCTTATGGTTCACTCCTTGGTGTGATGACCGACGATGACAACGAGAAGAACGAGTTCTCTTCTTATCGTATGGTAGGTGCTTACGCTATGGGTTTCATCACCCTTTTGTCATTCCCTTATCTGCAGAAATTCATTGGTGGCACAGACGCTCATCAGTATGCTGTAATTGGTGCAAGTCTTGGATTCTTGGCTGCAGCAATGACAATGGCTTGCGGTTTCCTCACCAAGGAGCGCCTGAAGCCAGTTCGCGCTGAGAAGTTCTCTTTCAAGCCTTTTGCAGACTTGTTCAAGAATAAGCCTTGGATTTACCTTACTCTTGTAGGTATCTGCACAAACTTCTTCAATGGTTTCCGCTATGCTGCAGCTGCTTATATGTTCACATATTGCGTCACTGGCGATGTAACCTTCATGGGCCTTATCGTCAATTACACCGTATTCATGACATTCGGTGAGGTGGTTTGTATGATTGCCGGTGGTCTTTCTCCAAAGTTCACACAGTGGGCAGGTTCAAAGAAAAAGGCGTTCACTTATGCAGGAATCATCTGTCTTGTGACATCAATCGCATTCTTCTTCATCCCAATGGATGCAAAATATATTGGTGTGATGATTGCTTTCGTCATCATTACATCAATCGGTATTGGTATCTATTCACCGCTGCTTTGGTCTATGTATGCAGATGTTGCTGACTATGCAACAGAGAAGAACGGTACATCTTCAACAGGTCTTATCTTCTCTTCTGGTACAATGTCGCAGAAGTTTGGCTCTGCTATCTCAGGCGCTCTCATCACATTGTTCCTTGGTTGGGCAGGTCTTCATACTGTTGCAGGTTCAAGCGAACCAATCATCTCTGCAGGTTGTGAGGAAAGCGTTCGCACAATGACTTGGGCTCTGTTCTCACTCATTCCAGCTGGTGTAATCTGCGTGATGTTGTTCCTCATCTATAAGTATCCTATTAAGAAATAATAATTATGAAAGTAGATACAAACAAATTGCCTTGGGTTGAGCGTCCGGAGGGATATCCTGAAGTGATGTGGCGTGATCCAAAGAATCCTATTATCGACCGTTATAGCATTCCTTGCTCAAACAGTATTTTCAACAGTGCTGTAGTTCCTTTTGAGGACGGTTTTGCTGGAGTGTTCCGTTGTGACAATCGTGCTGTGCAGATGAACATCTTCGCTGGTTTCTCAAAGGATGGAATCAACTGGGAAATTGAACACGAACCAATCGTTTTCGAGGCTGGCAACACAGACATGATTGAAAGCACCTATAAATATGACCCACGCGTTGTATGGATAGAGGACCGCTATTGGATTACCTGGTGTAACGGATACAAAGGACAACCAACAATCGGCATTGGCTACACATTCGATTTCAAGAAGTTCTACCAGTGCGAAAATGCCTTCCTGCCATTCAACCGCAATGGTGTTCTTCTTCCTGAGAAGATAAACGGCATGTATGCAATGCTCAGTCGCCCTTCAGACAGCGGCCACACCCCATTTGGTGATATCTATCTCAGCTATTCACCAGATATGAAGTTCTGGGGAAATCACAGATTGGTAATGCGTCCTACACCTTTTGATATCAGCGCTTGGCAATGCTTGAAGATTGGTGCGGGTCCTGCTCCAATTCGTACAAGTGAGGGCTGGTTGTTGTTCTATCATGGCGTAATTGGTACTTGCAATGGCTATCGCTATTCTATGGGTGCAGCACTTCTCGACCTTGAAGATCCTTCAAAGGTGCTCTATCGCACACAGTCGTATCTCCTTGCCCCAGCTGAAATCTACGAGTTGACAGGCGATGTTCCTGGTGTGGTATTCCCTTGCACAGCCCTTACTGATGGCGATCGCGTCATAGTATATTATGGTGCAGCAGATACTCATGTTTGTGCGGCTTATGGCTATATTGACGAAATCGTTGAATTTGTCAAGCACAACTCGTATCTAAGCAAAGACTAATAAACAAATTGTAGGCTCGCCCACAAAAAGCGGGCCTACTTTTGCTTTTACTTGATATTTTTCAGTTTTTCCAATCAAATGTTCTAAATTTCAGTAAAATATTTGCACAATTGAAAAATATCCATTAATTTTGCCCACGCAAATAAAAACCCCAAGAGTATGGCTATAATTCTTCCTTCCCAGAATGGCGATACATTCGTCAAGGCTTCCAACAAAGTAGCAATAATCAGTAAAGAACGCGAGATAACATACAGCGAACTGCTTCGTTATGCTACCCTCTATTCAAAGCAGATTCCAACCGAAAAGAACGCTAAAACTCTCATTGTGAGCGAAAACCGCGAAGGTTGGTTCTTTGCTCTTTATGGTGTGTGGGCAAACGAAGGCATTGTTGTGCCTGTTGATGCTGCATCCACTGCCGAAGATGTGGCATATATCATCAACGACTGTACTCCTAACTGCATTTGGACTTCTCTGGCAAAGAAGCAACTTGTCACAGATGCCCTTGCATTGGCAGGAAAAGAAGTGAAGGTAAATGTCATTGACGATTATGAGAATGCAGATGTGCAGAATGAGGAATTGGCAAACATCACATTGCGTCTTGAAGACCTCGGCCTTATCTGCTATACATCAGGTACTACAGGTTCACCAAAAGGTGTGATGCTCACATTCGATAATATCATGGTCAATGTGCGCGCCATATCTACTGAGGTGGAGATTTTCAATGCCGAACGCAGAACCCTCGTACTTCTTCCTTTGCACCATGTATTGCCATTGGTAGGAACAGCAGTGATGCCAATAGTTATTGGTGGTGGAGTGGCAATCTGTCCTTCACTTTCTGCAGCCGACATTATGGGCACACTTTGCAGAGGAAAGATAGCAATCATGATTGGTGTACCTCGTTTGTGGCAGACACTTTATCGCGGAATAAAGGGCAAGATTGATGCAAGTGCTATCACTCGTGGTTTGTTCAATCTCTGTCTGAAGGCGCAGAATCGTACTCTCTCGCGTACAATATTCAAATCTGTACATAAGAAGATGGGTGGAAACATCACCTTCTGTGTGAGTGGTGGTGCTGCTCTTGACTACGATACAGCCATTGGATTAAAGACACTCGGCCTTGATGTGCTCGAGGGATATGGCATGACAGAGGCTGCTCCAATGATTGCCTTTACTCGTCCGGACGATATTCTTCCGGGAAGTGTGGGATTGGCAATTCCGGGTTGTGAGGTGAGCGTTATTGATGGCGAACTTTGTGCTCGTGGTGCAAATGTGATGAAAGGTTACTACAATCGTCCAGAGGAAACAGCAGACATCATTGACAAAGACGGATGGCTGCACACAGGCGACCTCGGAAAATTGGACGAGAAAGGCCGTATCTTCATCACTGGCCGAAAGAAGGAGATTATCGTTCTCTCTAACGGAAAGAATGTAAATCCAACAGAAATCGAGCATAAACTCGAACATTATGCCGATATTGTGAAAGAGGCAGCAGTTGCCCAGGATGGTGATATGCTCAAGGCAATCATTGTTCCTCAGGCAATATGGGCAATGGACAAGACAATGGAAGAAATGGAGGAGGGAATAAAGCGTGAATTGCTCGAACCTTACAACCTCACCGTTGCTCCATACAAGAAACTCATGAGCCTTCTTGTCTATCAGGGTGACCTCCCTCGCACACGAATGGAAAAACTGCAGAGATTCAAACTCCAGGAACTCATTCGTGAGGCATCTCAGCCAGCAAAGGCAGGGGAAACAGAGATGGAGGAGACAAACGAGATGTTCCCTGAGTATAAGATTCTCAAGGATTATCTTACTGCAGAGAAGCATTGTGAGGTACATCCAACTTCAACACTTGAAACCGACCTTGCTATGGATTCACTCGACAAGGTGGCGCTTCAGGGATTCATTGAGCAGACATTCGGTACAGAACTCACAGCCGACCGTATTGCTGCATTTGCGAATGTAGGTGAAATGGCCGAATTCCTTGCAGAGTCGAAGACACGAATGGAAGTTGAGGACATTGATTGGCACAAGATGCTCAGTCAGTCGTCATCACATCTCCGCCTTCCAAAGATGTCGAATATGGGCATAAATCTCGTAAAGACTTTCCGCAAGTATGCAGAAAAGAAGTTCCAACTCGAGACTCGCGGATTGGAGAATATCCCAACCTCTGGCCCTTACATCCTTGCACCAAATCACCAGAGTGTGCTTGATGGTCCGTTGGTAGTGTCTGCATTGAGCGAAGAGGCTTTGCGCGACATGTATTTCTATGCAAAGAAAGACCATGTTCGTGGTCCTTTGATGCGTTTCCTGGCTCGCAACAACAACATCATTATTATGGATTTGAGCACATTGAAAGACTCAATCCGCATGCTCGGAGAAGTGTTGAAACAAGGCAGAAACATTGCCATTTTCCCAGAGGGAACTCGTACACGCGACGGAAAAGTGGGCAGTTTCAAGAAGGCATTTGCCATTCTGAGCA
This sequence comes from Prevotellaceae bacterium UBA1726, assembly GCA_002316005.1. GTDB lineage: Bacteria > Bacteroidota > Bacteroidia > Bacteroidales > Bacteroidaceae > Prevotella. The sequence continues at coordinate 45,036 of DCIM01000022.1, forward strand.
AGGAACTCGATGTTCCTGTAGTGCCAGTGCGTATTGAAGGCGCTTATGAGGCAATGCCTCGCGGAAAGCACATTCCTGTAAGTCATAAGGTTGTTGTGACCTATCTCCCTGTTGTGAAACCAACTGAGGATGATACTTACGACACACTTGCAGACAAGGTTCGTGATGTAATCGTAGGATAAAAGAACAAGTAACAATAACTCATCCTCTGCTTTTCTTTGCTTTGAAAGAGTGGGGCGGGGGATGAGAATTTCTTAAATATGCCATCGTTTTTTCCACAGAAAGGAGAATGGGGAAATAGTTTCACCCATCTCTTTGGAGTCCTCTTTGCTCTGTCATCCATTTGGATGGTGTGGCCAGCTGTTCATCGCAGTTGGCAATGGGCATTTGGTGTACTGTTTTTCATAGTGGGAATGTTCCTGATGTTCCTCTCAAGCACACTTTATCATTGGGCTCCTAAAGGAAGAGTGAAGCAGGCTTTGAGGAAATGCGACCACATCAGCATTTATGTGATGATTGCCTGCTCGTATACTCCAATCTGCGTTGCTGTTGTGGGAGGATGGCTTGGCTGGCTTATTTTCGGATTGATGTGGGCAATTGTCATTGCCGGAACAGTGTATAAACTGCTTGCTCTTGGCAAATATCCGAAACTCTCGCTTGCTCTCTATCTGGCAATGGGGTGGAGTGTGATTTTCATTGCAAAACCCGTGTTTGAGCGACTGACACTTCTCTCTACTATTTTCCTTATTGCCGAGGGATTGTTCTATACAGCCGGCACATATTTCTATGCCCACGACAAGCGCAAAAACTTTCACGCCATTTGGCATGTTTTTGTGTTCCTTGGAGCACTCGCCCATTGGAGTGTAGTGCTTACTCTGCTGCTTGCCAAATAGGCAAAATCCTTGCGAAATTGCGATTAAAAACAGGCGAAATCTTGATTCAAAACGGGTGTAAAAGTCATTCCACTGAAATGAAGTGCTCATTTAACTGAAATGAGGCTGTCATTCCACTTAAATGACAACCTCATTCCATTGGTTTTATTTTGCCCCTATGCTAAAGGCTGAAAATCAGTGCTTTAGAGCGAGGGGATTTCCCTTGAAATTATATTCTGTTGAGGAATTCGTGCAGTACAGCAAAACTGCCTTGGGCAATGCGATCCCAGAAGTCGAAATACTGCTCGCCCTTCTCTGAATCAAGCGGAATATCGCTGATGATTCGGAACGAGATAAACGGAATATTGTAGATGTGACAAGTCTGAGCAATCGCACCACTTTCCATATCAATGGCAAGCGACTCAGGGAAATGGTCGAGAATCTCGCCCGCCTTGCCTTTTGAGTCAACAAACCAGTCGCCCGAGGCAATAAGTCCAGGGTGGACATTCTCAATTTCAGATGCAATCTGCACGAGTCGTTCGTCAGCCTTGAAGCGAGCAGGCATGCCCTGAATCTGGCCAAAGGCATTGTCGCTGAAACAATAGACATCATGATAGACAACCTCTGTGCTTGCCACTACATGAAGACGAGGAACGAGAGTTGTTGCCCCACCAGCCACACCACTCGAAATGATGCAATCAGGGTGGAAGTTGTTTGTCATCTCAACAGTACCGATTGCAGCATTCACCTTACCAATGCCACATTGCTGAATGACCATTTCCTTATCGTCGGAGAGTCTTCCTTCGTAGAAGGTTTTGCCGTTTACGGTTTCTTCTTTTGTATCAGTGAGCAATGAGAGCAACTGCCCGAGTTCCTTCTCCATTGCAACGATTATTCCAATTCGCATAATTCGCTTTGTTTCGTTTATTTTCTGCAAAGTTAAGGAAAAAAGCATAGATTACGAAGCAAAACACCGAAAAAAAAAGGCTCATGGTAGTTTTTCCAAGATGAAGAGAGTGAGAAGGCTTGTTGATTTTTGATGAAAATAAAATTCTTTTTATTTTGTAGTATCGGCAAATTCTCGTATCTTTGCACAAATTTCCATAAAATATACATTATTCAATAACTTACTAACTGATGACAATCAGCAAAAGACTACTTTTTATTGCCGTTTTGCTTTGTGCCGTTTATGGTGCAAAGGCTCAGGATAAGGGCAATGGTTTTGCCATTTCGCAACTGTTCGTAGAGACTCGTATGGGTTTTCAGAGCGAATGGAATGACGGTGAAATGAATGATGGCGCAACAGGATTCAAGGGCCGTTACCTCAATTTCCGTATTGACGGACAGATTGTTGACGGACTCACCTTCTCCTATCGCCAGCGACTGAACAAGAATTCGGATGCAACATTCTTTGACGCAACCGACTGGATACATGTTGACTGGAAAGCAACCGACCGCCTTTCGCTTGGTGCTGGTAAGCAGGTAGTGGCAATTGGCGGTTATGAATACGATCGTGCTCCAATCGACCTCTACAACTGTTCGGAGTTCTGGAACAATATTCCTTGCTATCAGTTGGGCGTTTCGGGTTCTTACAATGTAAGTGCAAACGACCAGTTGCTGTTGCAGTTCTGTAATTCGCCATTCCGCTATTGGGCAGGCAACAATACCTATGCAGTCAATCTGATGTGGTACGGCAGTCACGGATTCTGGGAGACAATGTGGTCGGTGAATATGCTGCAGTACACAAAGAACGACTGGATTAACTACATTGCCCTTGGCAACAGATTCAACCTGACAAAAGGCGTGCATCTTGATGTAGATGTAATGAATCGTGCAGCTGCTGATCAAGCATTCCTCTTTGATGATTGGTCGTTGATGACAGAACTCTCTGTTCAGCCTTCAGAGTCAGTTCGCGTATTCGGCAAATATACTCATGACGAAAACAAGAGTGGCACAAAGGCCGATTTGCTCGTTGTTGATGGTACAAACCTGAATATGGTTTCAGCCGGAGTGGAGTTTGCTCCTTTGAAGAAACATCGTGATGCCGTTCGCCTTTTTGCAACAGGAAGTTACAGTTGGGGCGACAATGCTAATCCAGAAGGAACAATGCTCGACAAGCAGACAAAACTCGAAGTCGGCATGAAGATTAAAGTAGCAAAATAAAACGAAACGAAATATGAAGAAATTATTCGGATGGGTTCCAAGTGGAATACCTTGTCTTTTGATTGTAGTGGTGCTGTTTGGCTATCTGGCAGCAGTGATGGGTATGGCAAATATGCTCAACACAATGATGCATACAGCCCACGACCTTCTGCTCAACACATGTTTCTACCTTATGGCAATCTGTGTGCTCACAGGTGCTCTGGGTAAGGCATTTGTCGAGTTTGGCGTTGTTGACCTTATTCAGAAGTTGCTCCGTCCAGTGATGAAGCCTTTGTTCAACCTTCCTGGAGTTGCTTCGCTTGGTGCTGTGCTGACATTCCTCAGCGACAATCCAGCAATCATCTCACTCTCGAAAGACCGTAAGTTCAGTCGCTATTTCAAAAAGTACCAGCTCATTTCGCTCACCAATTTCGGTACAGCCTTTGGTATGGGACTTATTGTAATTGTGTTTATGATAGGTCAGGGTTATTTTGCCGCACCATTCATCGGTTTTGTTGGAGCAATGGTGGGATGTATCATCTCAACCCGTTGCATGCAGTATTTCGTTTGTAAGGATTATCCTGAATACCGCACAGAAGATGCTGTTCCAGAAGTTGAAGAACCAGATACAGAATACAAAGACCAATCAAATGTAGGTGTGGAATCTGAGGCAGTAAAGGACAGTACATTCATCCGCATCCTTAACGCACTCCTTGATGGAGGAAAGGAAGGTGTGGAAATCGGTCTTGCTATCATCCCAGGTGTACTTATCATCTCTACATTTGTTATGATGCTCACCTTTGGTGCAGCAACAGATGTTGTTGACGGAAAGACAGTAGAGGTGTTTACAGGTGCTGCATATCAGGGAACACAGTTGCTCCCTTGGCTTGCAGGCAAACTCAACTTCCTCTTCGACTGGCTCTTTGGTTTCAGCGCTCCTGAACTCGTAGCATTCCCAATCACCGCACTTGGTGCTGTTGGTGCTGCACTTGGTCTTATTCCACAGTTTGCCGAGAAGGGAATCATTGACGGAAATGCCATTGCCGTTTGTACTGCAATGGGTATGTGCTGGAGTGGATATCTCTCAACCCATACAGCAATGCTCGACTCACTCGGCTATCGCGAACTCCTCTCACGCGCGTTCCTTGCTCATTTCTTCGGTGGAATAGGTGCTGGTGTTGCTGCTCATTGGATTTTCGCCGGTACAACATTGCTCAGTTCGCTCTTTGCTCCAGCCCCAGTTTGGCAGACAGAAGCAGATGCTTGGAATGACACTACAAACGAGAGCGTCAAGGTTCAAGTGATGGCTTATGATGACGGAAGTGTGAAAATCAAGGATTGGTATGGCAAGGAAGATGCCGATCTCTGTTTCACAGTCAATAAGAATGACAGTACTGTAAACATCACAAATGCTTATACCGACCTCAACGGCAAGTACTATTTCGTTCATATCAACGAGAAGGCAAAGGCAGGCGAGTCAGCTTATGCAGTTCTCTATCCGTCACAGGGATACTCAGAGTATGATGGCAATGAGAAGGCCGGTCATTTCTATATCTTCGCGTTTATCTACGACAGAGAGAAGACCGAGTTGAACCGCTGCTACTACGAGGTAACTTGGGGCGGCAGAGAGCGTCAGACATTCGAGGCAGAGCAGCATCTGGAGAAGGCAAAAGCAGCAGGCGAACTCCTTGTTTCGGATTCTATTGCCCGTGCAATGAATGATTCAATAGCAAATCAATAACACAACAAATTCATTAGGAAATTTGGGATACAAAGATAAAATAACACAGAAGACTCACAGTAACGTTCGCGCTCAGAAGGGCAAGGCTGTTGACGGAAAGGTTACGCCAAAGAAGAATCTTGGTCAGCACTTCCTTGTTGATGATGGCATTGCTCGTCGTATTGCCGATACTGTTGATGCTTATCCAGAGATTCCGGTTCTTGAAGTAGGACCGGGAACTGGTATGATGACAAAGTTTCTCATTCCAAAGCCACGCCCTTTGAAGGTTGTTGAAATCGACCGCGAGAGTGTTGCTTATTTAGGAGAGCATTATCCAGAACTTGAAGTCATCAATGGCGACTTCCTGAAAATGGATCTCACAACATTGTTTGAAGGCGAGAAGTTTGTATTGACAGGCAACTATCCTTACGACATTTCTTCGCAGATATTCTTCAAAATGCTCGACAATCGCGACCTTATTCCTTGCTGCACAGGTATGATTCAGCGTGAGGTGGCTTTGCGTATTGCGTCAGAACCGGGAAACAAAGCCTATGGCATTCTGTCTGTATTGATTCAGGCGTGGTATGATTGCGAGTATTTGTTTACCGTTGATGAGGATGTCTTCAATCCACCACCACGAGTAAAGTCGGCCGTAATCCGCATGACTCGTAACAATGTCACTAACCTTGGTTGTGATGAGGTGTTGTTCAAGCGCGTAGTGAAGACAGTTTTCAATCAGCGTAGAAAGATGCTCCGAGTATCCCTGAAGCAACTCTTCAATGCCGAAAACCAGCCTTCGCCAGAGTTCTATCAGCAGGACATAATGACAAAGCGTCCAGAACAATTGTCTGTTCAGCAGTTTGTTGAACTGACAAATATGGTGGCATCTGTAATGAAGTGATATGGAATCAAAGAACGAGAGATATGAACTGCTTTTAAGGCAGATTGATTCACTCATTTCGGGCGAGACAAACGAAACTGCCGTTCTTGCCAATGTCAGTGCTGCAATGGCTACTGCATTCCCTAACTGGCTGTGGACAGGATTCTATCTTGTTCGTGATGGCGAGTTGCTTGTCGGTCCATTTCAAGGGCCAGTTGCTTGCTATCATATAAAGAAAGGTCGTGGCGTCTGTGGTTCTTCGTGGGAGAGGCGAGAGACAATCGTTGTGCCTGATGTGGAGGAGTTTCCTGGTCACATTGCCTGTTCTTCATTAAGCCGTTCGGAGATTGTTGTTCCAATATTCAACAAGGATAACGAAGTTGTTGGCGTTTTGGATGTTGATTCTCCAGAATTGAACACCTTTGATGAGGTTGATAAGGTTAATATGGAACAGGTAGTGGCTAAAATTGCCAATATTTTGTATTAATAATCCAAAAAGAACACAAAGTAGGTGTTTTGGGTAATAGGTTTGTGGTTTATTGTTCGTAATTTTGCGGCAGAATAGTAAAAACGCAGAATTATGGCAAATACAGATATTAGAGAACTAATGCCAAAGACTGATGCCAGGTTTAGTGGCAAATCTTTGCGCAAGCCCGATTATGAGGATAGTGATGTTATTTTCATAGAGTCAATTGAAGAACTTCCTCAAATCTATGCCTCTAAGTTGAAAGTCAATGTCTTCTGCTATTGTAGTCAGGGACGAATGGAGATAGATGTGTCGGGCACACATTATGTCTTGAATCCAGGGCAAGTGTTTGTTTGTCCTTCGGGGGCATATGTTGACAATGTCCTGATAACACCTGATTTCAAGTTCTCGGTATTGCATCTTACCGATAGAATCATTCAAAGCATTCTCAGTACTAATGTGGATGTGTGGAATAGGGCAGTATATGTTAGGAAGGAGCATATCATTGATTCCAAACCACAACAGCATGATGACCTTGGTCAGCATTTCATGGTACTTGCTAACGCCATTCTCAAGGCCGAGGACTTCCCTTTTCGCGAGGAGATGCTGCGAACAATGCTGCAATTGATACTTCTTGGTTTCTGTGCCCGTTTGAAGGAGATTGAACAAAATGAGCCGGTGGAAAATGTATTTGTGACAACAAAACCTAATCAAGCAACAATCCAATTCAAGAAATTCCTTGCACTTATCCGCGAAGAGGAGGTGAAACACAAGCCTGTCTATTATTATGCAGAGAAGATGTTTATTTCCGCAAAGTATCTGTCGCATATATGTAAAGAGGTAACGGGCAAATCGGCAAATGATTTCATCCAGATGGCGGTAGTGGAGGAGATAACACATTATCTTCGCAGTACAACGCTCTCGGTAAAGGAGATTTCCAACAAACTCGGTTTCCCGAATATCTCGTTCTTCGGTAAGTATGTGAAACAGCATCTTGGTGCTTCGCCAAACGAATATCGCCGCCAACTTTATGTAGACAAGAAATAGAAAGTTTCCCTAATCGCGGACTCTTTTTGGGGCTTAGATTAAAATTTTCCTTAAATGTTTTGCTTTATTCGAACTAAATACTTACTTTTGTAGAAACAATTATTAAAACAAGAAGACTATGATAGATGTAAAAGCAACTCTCAGCGAAGCTGGTGATGAGATGGAGATGGCATGTATGTACCTCGAAACAGAGCTCAGCCGAGTTCGTGCAGGTCGTGCAAATGTAGCAATCCTTGATGGCGTGCGTGTTGAAAGTTATGGAATGACAGTGCCTCTCAATCAGGTGGCAAATGTCTCTACTCCAGACCCTCGTACCATTGCTATCAAGCCTTGGGACAAGAAGATGATTCGCGAAATTGAAAAGGCTATCATCAACTCAAATGTAGGTATCACACCTGATAATAATGGTGAGGTTATCCGTCTTGCTATTCCTGTTCCTACAGAGGAGCGTCGTAAGGAACTCGCAAAGCAGTGTAACCAGATGGGTGAGAAGATTAAGGTTCAGATTCGCAAGATTCGCGGTGATGTGAAGGATACCTTGAAGAAGGCTATCAAGGACGGACTCTCGGAGGATCTTGAGAAGGATGCTGAGGCAGATCTTCAGAAGGTTCACGACAAGTATATTGCAAAGGTTGACGCAATGCTTGCCGAGAAGTCAAAGGAAATTATGACTGTTTAATTAGACTCCTTAATAAAATCCCCCTTTTTTAGGGGGACTTTTGATTTTGGCAAAAGGCGTAGTAATAAAGAACACGGGCTATTGGTATACAGTCTTGACTGATGAGGGCGAGACCGTAGATTGTAAGGTGAAGGGCAACTTTCGCCTTAAAGGTATTCGTAGTACCAATCCTGTGGCGGTGGGCGATAGGGTGGAGATTGAGGCCCAACCTACAAATAATCCAGGAGCAGAGAATTTCTCGTGGATAACTAAATTGGAAGATCGCCGTAATTATATCATCCGTCGTTCAATCAATCTGTCAAAGCAAAGCCATATACTTGCTGCAAATGTTGATCAGGCATTCCTTGTTGTCACAATTAATTATCCAGAGACTTCGCTTACTTTCATCGACCGCTTTCTTGCTTCGGCTGAGGCTTATAATGTGCCGGTGGTGCTTGTTTTCAACAAGACCGACCTCTTGGGAGAAGATGAGTTGCGACTTCAGGAAGGAGTAATTCGACTATACGAAACAATTGGCTATCAGTGTGTGGCTATTTCGGCAGAAACAGGCGAAGGCGTGGATAAGCTCTTCCCATTGCTCGAAGGAAAGATTACTCTGTTGAGCGGAAACAGTGGAGTCGGCAAGTCTACTCTTATCAATCGCCTTGTGCCGGGAGCAAACCTCCGTACATCAGATATCTCTGATGCCCATAATACGGGAATGCACACAACAACATTCTCAGAGATGCTGTTCCTTTCAAAGGAGGTAGGTAATATCTCCGCGATAATTGATACTCCGGGAATAAAGGGATTCGGCACATTCGATATGGAACCAGAAGAGATAACAAGTTATTTCAAGGAGATTTTCCGTTTCTCAAAGGATTGCCGATTCAACAATTGTACTCATACCCACGAACCTGGTTGTGCCGTTCTTGAGGCAATAGAGAACCATTACATCTCACAAAGCCGTTACCAGTCTTACCTCTCAATGCTCAACGACAAGGAAGAGGGTAAGTATCGCGCACCATTCTAAGGCCATGAATATCAACGAACTCAAAGACAAGCGTATAGCAGTATTGCTCAGTGGAGGTGTTGACTCTGCTGTGGTTGTTCATGTCCTCACATCCCAAGGGCTTACTCCCGACTGTTTCTACATAAAGATTGGTCCGGAGGAGGAAGAGGAATGGGATTGTTCTTCGGAGGAGGATATGGAGATGTGTACTGCAATCTGCCATCGCTATGGTTTGAAACTTGAGGTTGTGGATTGCCATCAGGATTATTGGGACAAGGTGACGCGCTATACTATGGATAAGGTACGCGCGGGATTGACTCCTAATCCGGATGTGATGTGCAACCGACTCATCAAGTTTGGTGCTTTCTATGAGAAACGCGGTCATGAATATGACATTATTGCCACTGGTCATTATGCACAGACAGAAGTGGATGAGCAAGGCAGGAAGTGGCTGTGTACAGCCCCAGACCCAGTGAAGGACCAGACCGATTTCCTTGCACAGATTTTTGATTGGCAGTTGCAGAAGGCCATTTTTCCAATTGGTGGGATGATGAAAGAGGAAGTGCGTCGCATTGCCGAAGAGAATCATCTCGTAAATGCAAAGCGCAAGGACTCACAGGGGATCTGTTTCCTTGGCAAAATCAACTATAATGATTACATCCGTCGCTATCTTGGTGAGAATCCGGGTGAAGTGCTCGAACTTGAGACAGGAAAGAAAATAGGCGAGCACAAGGGATTGTGGTTCCACACCATCGGTCAGCGCAAGGGATTAGGTTTCAGCGGTGGACCATGGTTTGTCATCAAGAAAGACATTGAGAAGAACATACTCTATGTCTCGAAAGGCTATAACCCGGAAACTGCCTACAAGGACACTTTCCTCGTCCGCGATCTGCACTTGCTTACTGCTCCTATTGAGGGCACGAACATAACATTCAAGATTCGCCACACCTCCGATTATTTCCCTGCAACACTCGAAGACAGGGGTGATGGAACATATGTCGTTCATTCCTCGCAGAAAATCCACGGCGTTGCCCCAGGTCAGTTCTGCGTCATCTACGACGAACAGCATCACCGCTGTTACGGTTCAGCAGAAATCACATTATAATATATAAAGGCTCTTCCTTTTTAGGTTGGGCCTTTTTTATGTAGATTTTGCGAAGAAGCGTGCAATTTTTGATAGTATATTGTCTGCAATATTGAAATTGGTTCAGATTTTATATTCTTTGGTACGATATTGAGTTATTTCTTCTTTTTTTTCAAGTAATTTTGCAACCGTACAGATATAAACCAACTCAAACATTCTATATAATTGATTTTATGAACAATCATTTTCAGAAGAAATTACTGTTGTTTGCAGGACTCGTATGCTTTGCTATGATGGCAAATGCAAGTCCTGTGAATATCAAGAACATTTATGTTCAGGTTGTTACTGTTCCTTCAGGTGCTGGTGAAGTTTATGTGACTACGAAGTCAGACCAGACAAGATACATCAAGGAAGCAGCAACATGGGGTGAGACATCATCGATGAAGGCCACTTTGGAGCAGAATGGCGAAGATCCTGATGGCAGTGGAATGTATGAAGCCATTGTGAAGGCTCGTGCTGCAGAAGGTTATGAGTTCCTCTGCTATTCATACGAGTCAGAGTCGTTTGGTGACATTTTCCTTACTCAGGATATCTACAAGGAGGCATCAACTACAAGTTCAGATACTCGTGTCTTCACTCCAGCGATATTGCCAATGGGCGTAAATGGAACCGGAGCAATAATCAATGTGAACTGTCTGCGTGTGGATGGTAATTCAGATGATCCAGGCCGCGACAATCTCTATAATAACGGAACATGGTCGGAAAATCCTGACAAGGTTGTTTATGCCATTTTCCGAAAGATAGGTGATGTCTATCCATGCCTTGATGAACCTCTGCCTGTTGAGGAGATTACTATTGATGAGAAACCATATGATGGCCGTATCTACAATCTCAATGGTCAGATTGTCGATGAGACATACAAGGGAATTGTTATTCAGAACGGAAAGAAAATCCTAAAACGATAAGACTATGAAGAATATTATATATGCATTTTTGTTTGCTTTGTCTCTTCTTCCTGTAGAGATGAAAGCACAGGAATTTGACTTGAATACAGAGGGTATTACCGACCTCTATTTTGATTATGTTGGTACTACTCCTGCGTCAACAAAGGCGTGTGTTTATCGTGATATCACATACTGGAACCTCTTCGCCATGCGAATGAAGGGTTGGAACGGAGGAAATGACTGTACTTCAATGACTCTTCCTGATGGAAACACATTATGGTTCTTTGGCGATAGTTACTTTGGCCGAATCAGCGAATTCCGCGATCGTATGCAATATAACAATCGTGTACATAATGCCGCTCAGGTTCAGATTCAGGGTGGTGAGATGGACGGAAGAGATGATTTCGTTACTCTCAATGAGATTATCTGTACCAATCAGAACAATCCAAATCTTTATTATAAAGGACGCGACTGGGTACGCCATCCACAGGCTACACTTGATGAGGCATCACTCGCAAATGGTATAATAGATAGTGACCATTACCTTCGCCCAATGGATGGAACTGCAGTTCTCAGTTCTGGACAGACTCATGTTCAGATGCTTTTCGCTTCATTCAATAGCAAGAATGAGCAGGATGGTACATACGTCGCAGAATTCAATGTAGAGGGCGAACCTACTGATGCTGCCTTTTTCTATCTTTTGTCTTTGACAAAGTTGCCATTCGTAGCGAACTTTGGCAGTACCATCTTTGAAGATGGCGGACATAACTACCTTTATGGTTCGGTTTCTAAGACGGGCGGTACAAGTGGTTACAATATTGTTTGTGCACGAACAGCAACTCGTTCGCTGAAAAGCCAGTGGGAATACTACATCAAGGGCGAAGATGGAGAAATGCATTGGACAACAGAATTGCCAACAATCGAACAACTCCGCGATTCAAAAATCAATGGTGCTGTGAAGGCATACGGAGCAAGTGTGTTCAAATATGGCGATTTCTATTATATGGTTTCGCAGAACGATTTCGGTGGAAACATCCAGATGGCTCAGGGCGAGAATCCTTGGGGACCTTTCAAGGTGCAGAAGAAACTCTACACAGTTCGTTCCGATGAGAGACTTGTTAATCGTGCTGTTGTTCATCCACAGTTGTCTCGCATAGGCGAACTTGTGGTTTCATATACAACAGAACCAGAAGAGATTACCGTTTATTCTCCAGGTGCGAATGGTGAGGCAGTAGCAACAATCCTTGACACAGAAGCTCGTAACCGCACAGGTTGGGGTAGTGCTTCACTCAATCAACCTCATTTCCTCCGTGTATTCAACTGGCAATTGATTTACGATGTAGCCAACGAAGGTCCTACAACTGATGCAATGCTTGCTGAGTGGAACCTTGTTGATGGCATTGGAGCAGTGCATGAAGAGGTCGAGACATCTTCTTCTCTCTACAACTTGCAGGGTCAGGAGGTGAACCGCAACTATAAGGGCATTGTTGTTGAAAATGGTAAAAAGATACTCAAACGATAGACTAATAATAGCAACACAATATGAAAAAGATATATTTGGCAGTACTCCTGCTTTCAAACCTCTTTGCTTCGAATGAGGTTTTTGCACAGAAACCTGACCTCGCCGACCCACGCCTTGATGGTATTGAACTCGAATATGTTGGTCGCGACTTGACCAAGGCTGGTGCGTATGTCTATCGCGATCTCACTTATTTCAATCTCTTTGCAAGTCATATCGTAGGTTGGAATGGTGCTGATGGCTGTTTCTCTTACACTTTCCCTGATGGAAATGCTCTTTGGAGCTTTGCTGATAGTTTCACAGGAATGGTTACAGAGTATCGTAATCGTAATCGTGCAGCAAATCTTGTGCGTAATGCTGCTCTTGTTCAGACGGGCGAGCATTCATGGCGCGATTTCTATCAACTTGGCGAATATGTCAGTCTCAATCCAAATGACCGCGATCATTATGGAAAACTCAAGACATGGCTTCGCCATCCGGGAGCAGACCTCACTGATGAACAGATTAATAATGGTGAGACTGACTCCAACCTTCTCTATTGGGAGTCTGATGGTACAGTCATCATGCGCGACGGTAAGCCAATCCTCCAACTTATGTGGGGTGCTGTGGACAATACAATGTCAAGTCGAGGCCGAGCACTCACAGAGTATACTCTTGAGGGAAAACCGGGTGATGAGGGTTATATGAAACTCATCAGCCATTATACTGAGGCTGAGTTGAAAAACCAGATGAATGGTTTTGTCATGGAGAGCGAAGATGGCTATACTTATGTGTACGGCAACTGCTCTAACGGTCTGGGTGGCTATCCTACAGTTGCTCGTGTAAAGGATCACGACCTTCTTGGCAAGTGGGAATACTACACAGCAACAACCGATGATGATACATTCGACTGGCGTGAGAACCTCGACAATTCTCTTCCTATTGAGAAACTGCGTATCTCAAACGAGTGGGCAATCAACTATGGTGTGTTCAAGTATGGCGATTATTACTATATGGTTGGTATGGGTATCACTGGCGGTGACATCACAATCAAGCAGTCAAAGTATCCTTGGGGACCATTCGAGAAGAATTACGGTTTGTTCCGCATACCTTCAGAACATTCTGTCACCTATGGTGCATTTGTTCATCCACAACTCTCCCGTACAGGCGAAATCGTTGTGTCTTACAACATGAATCCTGCTGACTCTCATAAGTACAGTCTCAATGCTGACGGTACGTTGAAGGATGAGACATATAATGGCTTTGCACGCAATTTCAACGAGCGTGAGAGTGCCGACCTCTATCATAGTCATTTCATCCGTATATTCAATTGGCAGAGTCTCTATGGCGTAGAAAATATTGGCCCTATTCAGGATCCAAACCGTTTACTCTGGGATAAGTAATTTCCCGTTAGAGTTATAGAAAACAAAATAGCCGAGCGTTTGCCCGGCTATTATTGTATATGTGCTGTTGTGTTGCTCTTTTCCTAAATCTGCCAACACAGAATCTTCTCAATGAAGTATGGTATCTGCTGGCGCCAGAATGGCCAGTCGTGGTCGATATCGTGTCCCCAGTAGTCAAACCAATGTGGCACGCCTTTCTCTGTAAGAATGCGGTCCATCTCACGAGTACTTGCAAGGAGTTCGTCCTCCCAACGGCCCTGACCTACGCAGAATACAATCTTTCTCTGGCGATACATCTGCATCCAAGGATGGTCGGCTGGCATATTCTGCATGAAATCCTGTGGCGAATTGGCATATACAAGGTCATCCTTGTAGTCGCCAAAACCATAGGCTGCATGATACAATCCGCTCAGTGCAAGAACTCCGTTGAAGAGGTCTGGACGGCGGAAGAAGAAGTTTGCTGCGTGGAATCCTCCCATTGAGGCACCAGTGGTGATAAACATCTGCTCTGGGTTATGCTTGATGTTTGGCAGCAACTCATCTGTGATGTAATGAAACCAACGCTCGTGGTGCTCAATCTTTGCCCTGTTGTCCCAATATCCTTTGTTCGACCAAGTCTCCCAGTCAATGCCATCAACAGCAATGACGCGCAGACGACCTGCTTCAATGAAAGGAGCAAGCACATCAATCATGTGATAGTTCTCCCAGTCGAAATAGCGTCCGTCCTGACAAGGAAAAGCCAGCAAGGCCTGTCCGTCATGTCCGTACACCTTATATTCCATGTCACGATTCAGGTTGTGACTCCACCATTTATGATATTCTGTATGCATGTTTACTTTCTGTTTTGGGTGTCGTAAAGGAACTCATCTCTTTCGCCTTCTGTGCGGAAGCGGGCAATGTATGCCTGATTTCCCATTGCTGGCGCAAGGGCTGGAGCAAGGCGTGGCGACATCATCATCGCATAGCCGTACTTCTGCATGATTGCCTCATGGTCGAGAACATATTCCGCATTGTCGCGACGACCAGCAAAGACGCAGAAATAGTCGTCGTTTGGATCTGGAGTAGTACGCTTGTCGAATGCAATCATATCAGCCCAGATCTTGAACATTGAGATGTTGTGGGCATAGTTTATCATGTCAGGAGTATAACCGCCACCTGGACGCATATTCACCTCCAATGCAACGAAGTCGCCAATCTCACCAAGTCCGCGGTGAGCTCTGTTCAGACGGAAGAACTCCAGATGAACGAAGCGTGAACGAACATCAAATGCCTTCACTGTGCGACGGCCCCAGAAACGAAGGTTCTCCGACATCTTCTGTTCAACGAAATATGTTGAATCAAGGTTGTTGTTCACAATATCAGCAATACTTGGAGGACACACGCACATTGACTCTACCAATGGCTCGCCCTTCGAGTTGATGACAGCGTCATAAGTGCAGATGTCACCAGTTACGAATTCCTCAATGACATAATGCTCCACCTCAGGAGTGTTGTTGAAGAAGTCGCGCAACTGCTGTTCATTCTCGATTTTGTGAGCACCGCCAGCACCAACACCAACATCTGGTTTGCCGAAGAGTGGCCAACCTGCATCGTTTGAGAATTCAAGAACAGCATCAAATCCCTCTGCAGCCTTAATCTGGCGTGCGGTACGAATACCGCCAAGGGCATAGTATTTCTTCATCTCCGACTTCTCCTTGAAAGCATCAATCTTGTCGAGTTTGATACCAGTGTTCACATTGAAGTCGGTTCTCAGGCGTGCATCCTGCTCGAGCCAGAACTCATTGTTCGACTCAATCCAGTCGATGTGTCCGTACTTCCAAGCATAGTAGCCTACTGCACGATACATCTGGTCGTAGTCGCCGAGATTGGCAACAAAATAATATTCTGTCAGGGCATCACTCAACTCCTTCGACAGATTGCCGGCAGGAGTATCGCCGATTCCTAATACGCGAACACCATTCTTCTTCAGTTCGTCACAGAACTGCCAATATTTCTCAGGAAAGTTAGGGGAAATAAAAACAAAGTTTGTCATAATCTCTTCTCTAAATATAATTTCATCTTTCTTGTTTGCAAAATTACTATTTTTTTGTAGAAAAATGGTAAAAAGGGTAAAGAAAAAAGGAAAAACCACTTGATTTCATGATTTTTGTTTATCTTTGCGTTGTTAATGCAATAATGCATAACAATATTCAAATATTATTTCATTGCCGATATTATGAAAAAAATACTCATTTCCTTCCTGATGGTTCTTCTCGTGGCAGTTTCTGCCAATGCTCAGAAAGTGTACAAGGCAAATTCCTCTTACACCTCCGATGTTATTTGCAATATCAGTAATGGTAAGGTCTATAAGAAGAATTCTTCTTATACGAGTGATGTCGTCTGTACCATCCGCGACAATAAAATCTATCGTGGCACATCTACCTACAACTCTGATGTCATCTATACCATCCGCGATAATAAAATTTACAAAGGCAACTCGTCTTACACATCCGATATTGTATATAATATTCAAAACAGCCAACTCTACAAAGGCAACTCTACCTACCAGAGCGACATCCTTGTCACGCTCCGCAAAGGAAAGGTATATAAAGGTCGTTCCAGTTATCAGAGTGATGTGCTTTTCAACATAGCCGGAGATGTAACGATTGCTGAGTTTGTGGCTCTTTATTGGGTGGTGAACTACGCTTGGTAAGGTGGCTTTCTTCATTTTTTGCGACTCGCGATTAAACTTCCTGCCATTCCGCGAATCAAATAAATGTAGTAAATACACTAATTAATACCTAATTAAAAATAACTTTATGAAAACGTTTGTAATTGCATGTTGTGCAGTATGTTTTTCGCTTACTGCAAATGCTCAGGAACCAACTATCGGTATGTTCCCGGGTATGCCAAAAATTGAGTGTACATTCAATGACTATGTAAAGGAACCTGAAGGTTTCGACAAAGAGACAGCAGGCATTGAGCATGGTACTATTGTAGAGGTGGAATATAAGTCCACTACTGTTGGTACTGTTCGCAAGGCTACTATCTACCTTCCTCCAAAGTACGATACTTCAAAGAAGTATCCTGTGCTCTATCTCCTTCACGGTATTGGTGGCGATCACAAGGAGTGGCTCATGGGCGAACCAAAGAACATCATGGACAATCTCTATGCTCAGCAGAAGGCAGTGCCAATGATTATTGTTATGCCTAACGGTCGTGCACTTCCTGACGATAGTGCTTCGGGCGAGATTTTCAGTCCAGAGAAGACAAAGGGCTTTGAGATTTTCGAGCGCGACCTCATTGACGACCTTATTCCTTTCATTGAGGGCAAGTACAGTACTCTCACTGACAAGTACAACCGCGCAGTGGCTGGTTTGTCAATGGGTGGTGGTCAGTCGCTCAATTTCGGTCTTGGCAACATGGATAAGTTTGCTTATGTAGGCGGCTTCTCTTCTGCTCCAAACACCAAGATGCCTGAGCAACTCATCCCTGATGTTGAGAAGACAAAGAAGGAGAACAAACTCCTCTGGATGGTATGCGGTAGTGCTGACGGATTGATGTTCAGCAGTGCGCGTCTGAAGGCATTCTGCGACAAGAACGATGTTCCTTGCACTCTCATCCAGTATCCTGAAGGCAAGCACGACTTCGTTGTGTGGAAGTACGGTCTCTACAACTTCGCACAGAAGATTTTCAAGTAATACGGATTCTCCATAGGAGAACAAAACAATAGTTTCCCCTCATTCCTTTACTGGAGTGGGGGGATATTTTTATTTCAACAAGAATTTTCAGAATTATTTGTTCATTTATGTCATTATGTCTAAAAACCCAAGATTATTTTTGCCCAATCGTTTGGTGTTTATAAATATAATTTATATATTTGCAGTATAATGACAAATTATATATTGACAAGTAGCCCGAGTGTGTCTATGGACGGGGCAATAAATCCTGCCAACGGATTCTTGTGGCAGGTGCAGCAGTTGGTACCTAATCCAAGCCGTTGCCTCTTTGTTTCGTCGCATCCCGACGAACCAGCCTTTGGCGACCATTGTACCATCTGCATGGCTCAGGCTTTCGAGGATGTGGATTTCAAGTTCCTTGCTTTCGACTGTCTCGACCGCCGCAATGCCGATAAGGCTCAGGAGTTGGTGAATGCTGCCGACTGGATTATCTTAGGTGGAGGACATGTACCGACACAGAATGCGTTCCTCAACGAGATTGGTTTTGCAAAGATGCTCAAGGACTACGACGGACTTGTGATGGGCATCTCTGCCGGTTCAATGAATATGGCGCGTGTGGTCTATGCTCAACCGGAGGAAAAGGGCGAGGCTCTTGACCCTAAATACAAGCGTTACCTCCCGGGACTTGGACTTACAGAGGTGCAGATTCTGCCGCATTACTATCTATGCAAGGATATGGAGGTTGACGGATTCCTCGTTTACGAGGACCTGGCAATTCCCGACAGTAAGAAGCGAGGCGACCGCTACTATGTCTTCCCTGATGGCACCTACCTTCTTGGGCAAGGTGGCAAGGAGACAATCTTTGGTGAATTGTATATCATCGAGAATGGTGTGATGCGAAAAGTGCTGGAGGACGGACAAAGCATTGATTTGCCGTTTATATAAGCCTCACCCCGGACGCCCAAAACTAAGAAACAACTAAAACCTGAAATATGAAGAAATTACTCCTTATAATCGCCGTGTTGCTCCCGTTGGGGGCTTTTGCCTGCACCAATTTCCTTGTGGGCAAGGACGCCTCGGCCGATGGAAGCACCTTCGTCACTTACAATATGGATTCCTATGGAATGTATGGAATCCTGCGCAACTGGCCTGCCGCTCATCATCAGGCGGGCGAACTCCGCTACATTGTTGATACCGACCATAACCACTTCCGCGGAACAATCCCAGAGGTGGAGCAGACCTATTCTGTCATTGGTCAGATGAACGAGTACCAGTTGACCGTCACAGAGACCACATGGGGTGGGCGAAAGGAACTGGTCAACAAGGAAGGTATCATCGATTATGTGTCGCTCATGACACTTGCCCTTCAGCGCTCGAAGACTGCTCGCGAGGCCATAAAGGTGATGACCGACCTTGTGGCTGAGTATGGCTATGCGTCAAGTGGCGAGACTTTCTCCATTGCCGATCCTAACGAGATTTGGATTCTTGAGATGATAGGCAAGGGCCCTGGTCGCAAGGGTGCTGTGTGGGTGGCAATACGTATTCCTGACGATTGCATCTGCGCTCACGCTAACCAGAGTCGCATTCGCCAGTTCGACCAGAAGGACAAGAAGAATGTACTCTTCGCGAAGGATGTCATCTCGTTTGCCCGCGAGAAGGGTTATTTCTCGGGCAAGGACGCGGAGTTCAGATTTTCTGATGCCTATTCCCCAACCAATTTCCACATGCAGCGTGCCTGCGAGGCTCGTGTGTGGAGTTTCTTCAACAAGCATGTTGACGGAATGGAACGCTATCTCGACTATGCCGACGGACTGCATGTGGGCAACTGCGAGATAATGCCTCTCTACTTCCGTCCAAAGCATAAACTCACACTCCGCGACTGTATGAACGGAATGCGCGACCACTACGAGGGAACACCTTTCGATATGACCGTAGGTGTTGAGGGCGGTGCGTGGAATTCGGCTTATCGTCCTCGTCCACAGGAGTGGGATGTTGATGGCAAGACCTATTTCTTCGAGCGTCCTATCGCCACTCAGCAGAGTGCCGAGACTCTCGTCTGCCAGATGCGTTCGTGGTTGCCTGATGCCATTGGCGGTGTGCTGTGGTTTGGCAATGACGATGCAGCAATGGTGACTTATACCCCTGTATATAGTTCCTCTTCGCGTGTGCCAAAGTGCTACAACTCTGGCGATGCGAGCGATGTGAAGTTCTCGTGGAACTCCGCCTTCTGGGTTTGCAATTGGGTGAGCAATATGGTCTATCAGTTGTACTCGCGAATGAATCCCGACCTTGTTCGTGTGCGCGAGGAGTTGCAGGATAAGTACTGCAATGCTCAGGCGGAAATAGAGCAGAAGGCACTTGCCATCTACAATGGCGAGGGCATTGACGGGGAGTTCCAGCCTTATCAGCGTGGCAATGCTGGCGTTCGCGAATATCTCACTCGTTATGGTGAGGATTGTGCTGCCGAGATGCTCAGTCGTTGGAAGGAGTTGGGCGAGTTCCTTGTGGTGAAGCACATGGATATGTCGGTGAAGCAGGAGAAGGACGGAAAGTTCCTCATGAACGAGGACGGGCTCTGCATGCCTCCTCTGCGCGAGGGTTATCCTGAACCATATCGCCGTATCATTGTCAACGAGACTGGAGAGAAGAAAAAGACCCCTTAATAGGGTTCCAAGTTCCAGGTTTCAAGTTTCAGGTTTCAAGTAATAAATCACTATAATTATGGTAAAGCACATTATTTTATGGACACTCAATCCTGAGTTGTCGGAAGAAGAGAAAGCAAGTGTAAAACGTGGCATCAAGGAAGGTCTTGAGGGCCTTGTCGGTAAGGTACCAGGACTCATTGATGTGAAGGTGAATATCGATGGTCGTCTGGCTTCATCCAACTGTGATGTGATGCTCGACTCAACCCTCGAGAGTCCAGAGGCTCTTCGCGGTTATGCCCAGCACCCAGAGCATCTGGCAGTTGCCAACGGTAAGGTTCGTCCTTACACAGTGGCAAGAACTTGTTTGGATTACGAACTATAAGGAAGCCTCACCCCAACCCTGCATTTTGATATCGAGTCAAAAGCCCTAAAGGAGAGGGGGCTTTAACCCATTAACCCTTTAACCTATTAACCCTTTATAACCCCTCGTTTATGGAACTTTTACAAAAACTATTCGGTTTCGACAAGTCTACAATGACTGTCAAGAAGGAAGTTGTCGGTGGTATCACAACATTCCTCACAATGGCTTACATCCTTGCTGTCAATCCTATCATCCTTCATGATGCGGGAATGGACCAGGGAGCAGTGTTCACAGTGACGGTTGTCGCTTCAATCGTTGCTACTCTCGTCATGGCCATCTATGCCAAACTGCCATTCGCTCTGGCTCCTGGCATGGGTCTTAATGCGTTCTTTGCCTATACCGTTGTACTCACCATGGGCTATTCTTGGCAGTTTGCCCTTACGGCTGTGTTCCTCGAGGGTATCATCTTCATCCTCCTCACATTGACGGGTCTTCGCCAGAAGATTGTTGACTCAATGCCTCTGTTGCTTCGCCGCGCCATATCTCCTGGTATTGGTCTTTTCATTGCCTTCATCGGTTTGAAGAGTGCGGGCATCGTTGCTGCAAGTGAGTCAACATTCGTCACAATGGGCGACCTCCACAGTCCTGCTGTTCTGCTGGCTTGCTTCGGCATCATACTCACTTCTGTGCTGCTCGTTCGCAATGTCACTGGTGCTCTCCTCATCGGAATCCTCGTGACAACAGTTATCGGTATTCCTCTTGGCGTAACCAACTTCTCTGGCGTAATGTCGGTTCCTCCTTCAATGTCGCCAGTGATGTTCCAGTTCGACTGGGCTGGCATCTGCTCTATTGATATGGTAATCTGCGTACTCACCTTCCTCTTCATTGATATGTTCGACACAATCGGTACTCTCATTGGTGTGAGCAACCGTGCCGGAATGGTTGATGAGAAGGGCAACATCCCAGGATTGAAGAAGGCGTTCATGGCCGATGCTGTTGGTACAACAGTTGGTGCTATGTTGGGTACATCTACCGTCACAACTTATGTCGAGAGTGCTTCAGGTGTAAATGCTGGTGGTCGTTCGGGTCTTACCTCGTTCGTCACAGCCCTTTGCTTCCTTGCTGCATTGCTCTTTGCTCCGTTGTTCCTCGCCATCCCTGGACAGGCTACTGCTCCTGTGCTGTTCCTTGTCGGTGTGATGATGATGCACGATATCCGCAAGATTCATTTCGACGAGTATATTGACGCTATCCCTTGTTTCGTTTGTATCGCCTTGATGCCTCTTACCTACAGCATCTCCGACGGTATCCTCATGGGACTCATCTCGTATGTGCTTATCCGTACTTTCGCTGGTCGCTGGCGTGAGTTGAACATCGGTATGGTAATCCTCGCCGTCCTCTTCATCCTCAAGTACGCATTGCTGTAACAAGCAACATAGTTTAGAAATATTTTAACCACGAATTTCGCGAATTATACGAATTTATTTATTAACTCCGAATGGTAATTTGTGAAATTAGCGTAATTCGCGGTTATAAAGAAAAAATAACTACAAAACAAATAATGAAACGTCGCGATTTCATAAAGAGTTCGGCACTTGCTGTTGCAGCCATTGGTGTTACACCTTCGGCTGTGGCAGCAGAGGCTGCGCCAAAGAAGAAAACTCATAAACCCGCTCCAAAACCTCTTATCGACAGTCAGCCAGTACTGCAGAACTATGCTCCTGACAGTCAGGGCATTGCATTCGGCGTGTCTGCCCTTGCCAACGGTTTTGTGGTCTATGGTCGCAAGCCCGACCTCTCTGATGGAAAGAAAGTGTATTGCGGCGGATTCCGCGCTACTGATGTCAATGACGAAGTGATGCAGATTCGCCTCGCAGGACTGCTTCCTGCCACAACCTATTACTACCAGATTGGTGCCGACCGCATTCATTATGGTGGTGGCTACGACATGAAGGTTGAGGAAACAGTCGTGGATTCGCATGTCTATTCCTTCCGTACTGCGGGCACTGGTGCAAAGACTCATTTCTGCGTCATCAACGACACTCACAACGACATTGAGGCGATGAACCTCCTTCTGAAGAAGATTGCCTCGTTGGCGCCTTCGTGTGTGGTGTGGAATGGCGATGCCTGCAATTCCGACGAGACTGTTGCCGACCTGAAGGATATCTTCTTCGGACGAAAGACCGACCATCCCGACTTTGCCACTACCATCCCTTACCTCCTCACTCCGGGCAACCACGAGGGACGCAGTTTTGCGGGCCGTCATCTTGAGCGTGTGTGGATGAACCGCCAGCCTGAGGAGCGCGACTCCCGCTATTGGGACCTTGGGCGAAACTATGCCTTCCGCATAGGCGATATTGCCGTTGTGGGACTTGATACGGGTGAGGACAAACTCGACACAAATCCTCATTTCGCCAATCTGTTCAACAACAAACCATACCGTGAGTTGCAGGCAAAATGGCTTCGTGATGTGTTGCGTCGCGAGGAGATTGCGCGTGCGCCTTACCTTGTGGCGTTGTGCCATATTCCGTTGTACGATACCGACCCAAAGGCAAATCCGGGTGATGTGGCTCCTGACGACAAAGCCCCTGAGTATGAGTACGACTATGCTATCTGGCAACGCACCTGTTTCCAACTCTGGGGACCGCTTCTCGACGAGGCTCATTGCCAGTTGCTCATAACGGCTCACAATCATGCCTATCGCCTTGATGCTCCTGACGAGAACCACTCGTGGACGCAGGTTGTGGGCGGTGGACATTCTACCGAACCAGAAACCACGGCCTTCCCTACTGTCACAGAATGTCTTGTGGAGAACGGCCGTCTCATCATGCGAGTGCATAATGTCCTTTCCAACTCCGTAATCGAAGACCTCGCCCTCGCCCCCCGAGTATAAAACCTAACAACGAAAAAAATGAAGAAACTCCTGTCTATAGTCCTTGCTGTTCTGGCCTCGTCGGCTGTGATGGCGCAAAATGAATTCCGAGTGGTGGAGCGTGGATTCCTCTACGACAACGACTATCCGCCTACATGCCATGCCGCAACACTCGTTGAGGCAAAGAATGGCGATATCATCGCATCGTTCTTCGGCGGTACCTACGAAGGTCATCCCGACAGCGACATATGGCTTTGCCGCTTCAACCGCAAGAAGCACCAGTGGACTGCCCCACAGATTCTCTGCGATGGCGTATATACAAAGTACACGCGCGAGGCATTCGAGTACGACCCGCTCTTTGAGAATATCCTCCATCGCGACTCTATGTTCCTCAAAACCACCTGGTTGCAGACGGCGAAGCATAGCGGAAAGGCACTCGTCAACAACCGTGTGCGCAAGCCTTGCTACAACCCTGTGCTCTACATAGCGCAGAACGGACAACTGGTGATGGACTGGAAGATTGGTTCGAACATGCAGGACTGGACGGGATGGGAGATTCGCTCGAAGAACGGCGGAAAGTCGTGGACTCATCCTCGTCCGCTAACCCATAACCCCGACGAGCGCCACTTGCGACTGGGGCCTATCAAGGATAAACCTATCGTGAACAACGGCCGTATCATCGCGGGCAGTAGTACGGAGGTGACATACGACTCGTGGAAGGTGCATTTCGAGACTTCCGACGATGACGGACAGACATGGCAGAAGCGCGAGGTGGAATGCGACACCATCCTCTGCATCCAACCTGCCGTCCTCAATCTGGGCAATAACCACCTGAAGGCACTCTGCCGCACTCGCCAGCACAGAATCTCCGTTACCGAGAGTTTCGACAACGGAACAACCTGGACTCCTATGCGACTGACCGATGCACCAAACAACAACTCCGG
>DCIM01000083.1:0-1836 GCA_002316005.1 Prevotellaceae bacterium UBA1726
CTTGCCGTACCGCACATCACTCGATTGTTTGTCCGTACGACAAACTATCGTGTTCTCCTTCCTTCAACAATATTGATGGGTTCGGTTGTGGCTCTTTTATGCAACCTCCTTTGTTACATCCCGTCAAACACACTCCTCCCTCTCAATGCCGTCACACCACTTATCGGCGTGCCGGTCATTGTGTATGTGGTAATTTCCCGTAGGAAATAGCCCCCTTACTTCGTGAGGTATGCCTTTAGTTCTTCGAGGGATTCGAAGGCGTGGTATTGAACTGTTGACTCAACATCTGGGTCGCCTTCAGAATATGCCACCTTGCCGTCTTCGCCGAAATAGAATCCGTCGAAACCGAAGTATTTCTTTATGAATGCCACACGATCCTGTGGGGCACTCTTCAAAATCATTGCATTGAATTCCTGACGGGTGTCGCAACCAATATCGAGCAACGAACGCACCTCGAAACTTTCGCCGAGTGTTGTGCGGGCTGTCTCCAACTTGATGTTGTTGTTGCTGCAAAGTACCAGAACCTTCTTCTTCTCAGCCTTGTCGTGCTCTTGGCGTATCTGGTCGAACGACTTGCCGAACACGCCCTGTGCCTCTGTCATCGATACCATTGCGTATGGATCAACATACTTGATGATGCGGATGATGTCCTTTGCCTGACGCTTGCGAACAATACAAATCACTGTGCGGCGTTCTGTCTTGGTGTACCAGCCTTCGCCTTCGAGCACTGTCACTCCATGACCGCTTTGTGTGATGGCATCAGCAATATGACTGTAGTTACGCGAGAAAATCATGAACTGTACCGACTGATGACGACGACGCATGCAATAGTCGATGGTCATGGAATTGATAATCATGATGACAAAGCCGAAGATGACGCGCTGCATGTCGTGGAACACGAAATAACATGAAGAAACGATGGCAATGTTCATCGCAAGAATGGCTGTGCCGAGCGACACCTGCTTGTATTTGTGGATGATTGCGGCAATGATATCAGTACCACCCGACGAACCGTTATTTTCAAAACAGATGGCAAGGCCAATACCGGTTGTCATAGCACCTATCACTGCTGCCATGAACGACTGGTCGCCTACATATTGTGGAAGAATCATCTTACCGACATTCACAGGGTCGGGGGTTTCCATAATTCGCTGCATCACCCACATTCCGATGGAGATGTTGAGTACTGCCCAGATGGTTTTCAAACAGAACTTCAAACCGAGTATCTTCACTGCAGCAAGGAGCAGGATGATGTTCATTGTTGAGTAACTGACCTGTATCTCCAATCCTGTAGCATAGAAGATAATCTGCGAAATACCGACTACACCTCCGGTGGTGAGTCCGTAAGGCAGCATGAACATCGTAACACCAGCGCAATAGATTATCACGCCAATAGTGATATAGATGTAATCCTTAATCTCGTGCCACAGGTGTGTCTGTGCAATGTGCTTTGTGATGTCGCTCTGTATCATATCGTAGATAGTTAATAAAGGTAATGATATAGAATTCTGTTTTTTTATTTAACCGCGAATTTCGCGAATTTTACGAATTATTTTTCACGCGCCGTATGGTAATTAGAGAAATTCGCGTAATTAGCGGTTATTATATGATAACTTGAAAAATTAGAAGAAAAAAAGAGCTGGAAG
Organism: Prevotellaceae bacterium UBA1726; assembly: GCA_002316005.1. Classification (GTDB taxonomy): domain Bacteria; phylum Bacteroidota; class Bacteroidia; order Bacteroidales; family Bacteroidaceae; genus Prevotella. Next base: position 1,647 of record DCIM01000083.1, read on the forward strand.
GTGGGAATTATCCCAACCTTTCAACTCCAAGTCTATTTCTTTTTGATTAGTGTGCTGCCTCGAATTCCTTAAGGAATCGTGTATCGTTCTCAGAGAACATACGGAGGTCGGAAACGCGATACTTCAGGTTGGTGATACGCTCAACACCCATACCGAATGCATAACCGGTGTAAACCTTTGAGTCGATGCC
>DCIM01000083.1:1899-12146 GCA_002316005.1 Prevotellaceae bacterium UBA1726
ACCCAACCAGTGTGCTTGCAGAATCCGCAACCCTCACCGCCACAGATATGACAAGAGATATCCATCTCTGCCGATGGTTCTGTGAATGGGAAGTATGATGGACGGAGACGAATCTTTGTGTCTGCACCGAACATCTCACGAGCGAAGGTAAGGAGAACCTGCTTCAAGTCGGTGAAACTTACGTTCTTGTCCACATACAAACCTTCTACCTGATGGAAGAAGCAGTGAGCGCGAGCCGAGATTGCCTCGTTACGGTAAACGCGACCTGGGCAGAGCACGCGGATTGGAGGCTCGTGTGTTGAGAGGTAGTGGCTCTGGTCGTTCGAGGTGTGCGAACGGAGGAGAACATTCTTTGTAACATCAATCTTGCTGTCCTCAATGAAGAATGTGTCCTGCATGTCGCGTGCTGGATGGTCGGCAGCGAAGTTGAGGTTGGTGAAGATGTTCTGGTCGTCATCAATCTCTGGACCTTCAGCCAATGTGAATCCCATACGCTGGAAAATATCCACTATCTCGTTCTTTACGATTGTCAATGGGTGGCGTGTACCGAGTGCGATAGGGTAGGCGGTACGGGTGAGGTCGAGTTCCTCGGCGCCAGTGTCAACAGTCTCAATCTGCTCTTTGAGTTCGTTGATCTTGCCCTGCACAGCCTGCTTCAACTCGTTGATTTTCATACCAACTTCCTTCTTCTGGTCGGCTGCTACACCACGGAATTCCTCCATCAGGGCATTCATCTCGCCCTTCTTGCTCAAATACTTAAGTCTCAACTGTTCAATCTCTTCGGCATTCTTTGCCTGGAGATTCTCTACCTCCTGACGGAGGTTTGCTATCTTTTCAAGAATCATAGTCAAATAATTAATTTTCGTGCAAAGGTACAATTATTTCCCGACATATCCAAATAATTCGCCCGCCACTTTCAATTAATGCCTTTTCTTTAGAAAAAAAATGTTTCTCATTTTGCTTATATCGTAAAATTGTCGTAACTTTGCATAATATTTGAATCAGGTAATGAAAAAACTAGTCTTTGGATTCCTTTTGTTCGCTGTGTGCTCGATGACATTCTTCACAACAACGAGTTGTTCTGACAAAAAGTCAGCCGACGATTCGTTGCTGATCGACTCCCTTGCCATTGATTCTCAAGGCACCGACACATTGGAGCGCATGATTTCCGAAACACCAATGCCAAAGGCTGCCGACGAACTGTTCGACGATTTCTTCTTCAATTTCATGGCGCGAAAGGATGTGCAGTATTCGCGCATCGTTTTCCCTCTTTCTGTTATTTCCGGAAACAAAACCACGAAAATAGAAAAACGCCAGTGGAAACGCGAACGATTCTTCCAGAATCAGGAATTCTACACTTTGTTTTTCGACGATCGCAAGCAGGAGGCTTTGCAGAAAGACACAAGCGTGAACAGCGCCATCGTTGAGAAGATCTACCTCGACAAGCGCTTTGTCAAGCAGTATGTCTTCAATCGTACTGACGGCAAGTGGATGATGACTTCTGTCCGAAACACTTCTTTCGCCGCTTCGCCAAACGCCTCTTTCCTCGATTTCTATTCAAAGTTCGTCACCGATTCTGTCTTCCAGATTGAGAGCATCAACGAGGAACTGCAGTTCGCTGGTCCTGACCCTGACAACGACTTCGCCACTCTCGAGGGCGTGTTGCTTCCAGAGCAGTTCCCTTCTTTCGCACCTCCTCTGCCTAAGGGTATGATATATAATATCATCTACGGTGAACCAAAGGCTGGTTCAAACACCAAGATATTCCTCATCGAGGGCATTGCCAACGGCAATCAGCAGGAATTGCTCTTCAAGCGTGTCGGTGGACAGTGGAAACTTTTCAAAATGAGTATTTAGCATGAAGGAATTCTCTGATTATAGTCTTTTGGCTCACAACACCTTCGGCATTGATGCCAAGTGCAAGCGATTCGTGGAGTTTTCTTCAAGCGAAGAGGCTGCCCAGATGCTGCCTTCTGTCTCGTCTCCGTTCATCATCATCGGTGGGGGAAGCAATCTCCTTCTTACTCGCAACTACGACGGCACTGTCATTCGTTCTGCCATTCGTGGCATTGAGGTGACTCGTCTCGATGGCGATGTCTTCCTTCGTTGCGGTTCGGGCGAGGTGTGGGACGATGTCGTGGCTTATGCTGTCGAGAATGGCTACTATGGTGCCGAGAACCTCTCGCTCATCCCGGGCGATGTGGGTGCTTCGGCTATCCAGAATATCGGTGCCTACGGTGCTGAGGTGAAGGACATCATCCAGCGTGTAGAGGCTGTTGATATAGCCACTGGCGAGAAGGTGGAGTTCTCGAATGCCGATTGCCAGTATGCCTATCGCCAGAGTCGTTTCAAGAACGAGTGGAAGAACCGCTATTTCATCACTTATGTGACCTATCGCCTTTCTCTCTCGTTCGAACCACAGTTGGGTTACGGCAACATCATCGGGGCTCTTGAGGCAAAGGGAATACGCATCCCTACGGCTCGCGAACTGCGCGATACCATCATCGAGATTCGTCAGGTGAAGTTGCCCGATCCAAAGGTGCTGGGCAATGCGGGTTCGTTCTTCATGAATCCTATCGTCTCGCGCGAGAAGTTCGAGGTGCTGCTTGCCGAATATCCAAATATGCCTCACTATAACATCGATGCTGAGCACGAGAAGATTCCTGCTGGTTGGATGATCGACCAGTGTGGATGGAAGGGCAAAGCCCTTGGGCCTGCTGGCGTTCACGACAAACAGGCACTTGTCCTCGTCAATCTCGGTGGTGCTCGTGGCGAGGATATCGTCCGTCTCTGCCAAGCCATCCAGGAGGATGTCATGTCAACCTTCGGCATCGCCATCCACCCCGAAGTGAATGTCATCTAATATCAATCCGTCACTGTTCCCTGCGCTTTTCCGCAGGGCTAAAAAATAATCCAATGAAACCCCAAGAAAGAACCCTCATCACTGGCATTGAGCAGCAGGGCGTCTATGCCCCTGTTCCTTTCGACGCAGAGCATCCTGGCCCTGCGCGTCTCCGCTTTCTTGGTACAGGCACCTCGGCTGGTGTACCAATCCTTGGTTGCCGATGTGCTGTCTGCATGAGCGACAACCCACGCGACAAGCGTTTCCGCACGGCAGCCCTCCTCGACATCAACGGTGCCCGAATCCTTCTCGATGCAGGCCCTGACATCCGTCAGCAGTTGATGCCGCTCGAGTTCCAGCCTATCGACGCCATTCTCCTCACACATGTCCATTACGACCATGTAGGAGGCCTCGACGACCTTCGCGGTTTCTGTGTCTTTGGCGACCTCCATGTCTATGCCGACGAGATAACCTCCGATGGCGTTCGTCGCACGATGCCTTATTGCTTCACCGACAAACTCTATCCAGGTGTACCAAAAGTAAACCTCCACACCATCCATCCTCACGAGGAGATTGATGTGAAGGGTGTGAAGGTCATGCCGTTCGAGGTTATGCATGGTAAGTTGCCTATCCTCGGCTATCGTATCGGAAACCTTGCCTACATCACCGACATGAAGACCATCGCTGATGAAGAAATGCATTATCTCGAAGGTGTTGAAACGCTGGTTGTCAATGCTTTGCGTTGGGAGAAACCGCATCACAGTCACATGCTCATCGACGATGCCATTGCCTTTGCTCGTAGGGTAGGGGCGAAGCAAACCTACCTTGTGCATGTCACTCATCAGGTTGGTTTCCACGACGAGGCCGAGTCGCGTCTTCCTGCCGACATCCACCTCGCCTACGACACCCTCGAAATCGAGCTATAATCCCTCCTCCTTTTTTGTTTTTTTATCAACGAATTTCGCGAATTACACTAATTTTTTCCTTCGTCACAGTTCCCTGCGTTTTTACGCAGGGTTTGTTTGCCGTTGTGTATCGCGGGATTTTATCCCGCGTTCCCTCCCAATGGGAGGGGGCTATCTCTTCTTCTTCGGCATTTTGTTGAACTGCCATTGCAGGTGGAGCATCGCATAGCGAGGGATGGTGTTCGTCACCGTCTCCGTGCGTCCCTGGGCGTTGATGATAATCTCCGTGTTACGCAACTGATGCAGTATGTCGAACGCCTCTAAGCGTGCAATGAGTTTGCCCTTCAGCAACGATTTCGACATCGACGCATTCCACACCAAGTCGTTCGTGTTCAGATCGGACGAGGCGTATCCTCTGCGCGAGAACATCTTTATGTCCGTGGCGATGTTCACCTTCATCCAAGGAATCACATACTCCCCAGTGAAACCGTAGGCAAAGTTCGTGGCGTTCACATTAGTGAACGACTGCTGGTCGGATGTACTGTGACGGTAGGCGATGTTTCCGTTCAAGCCCAGCGAGAGGTCGCCCTTACGATATTCCAGTCGCATGTTGTCGCCCCATGTGTTGGTGTGAACCTTGCTCAATCCTGAGTTTGTCTCACCTTCCACAGCCGCCATGTCCACGCTCTGGGCGAAGGCATAGTTTGGCGTATTCTCGAAATGCCACTCCTTTCCGCCACCGAATTCCATCGAGAAGCGCTGCGTCAACGACATGTTCCAGTTACCGTCCACATTCACCGGACGGAAGGTATATACACCCGTCGTCTTGTCCATCGTGTATCCCTGCGAGATGCTCCTCTGGTTGGCGCTCATGTTGAAGTCGATACCTGTCGCGAATGCCGTCTTGCCGTTCCATCGCTTGTCGATGCCGAATGTCGCAGTCTCCGATAACGAACTCTTCAGGTCGGGGTTACCCAACTGAACGCTGAGCGGGTTCTCGTCGTTGCGACGGTCAATGGTGTTCATCAGGTCGGGCAGCGACTCGGTCATGCGTGCATTGAAGCGCATCATGATGTTATGCTTCATCAGATAGAGATTCATATACAAGGCCGGGTTGAGCAACCATCGCGACTGTTTCGCCGTAGTGTTCAGCGACGCACTGTTATAGTTCAGTCGGTTGTTTCTGTATTCTAAAGGCAAATCCACCGATGCCCACAGGTCAACGCTGTCGTTTCTGACGGTGAAATTCTGCGATAGGTTCAGCGAAGTCGTCCTGCTCATCGTCCTCTTGTCGTAACTGTTGTTCAGGTCGAGCGCCTCGAGCATCACGTTACGGTTGCTTGGCAGTTCGCCCAGCGAGTGGGAGGTGTTCGCACCCCAACCCTCGAGCAAGTCCAGACGGTAAGTCTCGTGGTTTTCCGAAGCATATTCCTGACGGAATTCAATCTCTGGCGCAATGACGTAGAAAGGCGACACCTGCAGTCTGTATGCCGCACTTCCGCTGTATGAGTAACCATGCTGCGGTTCGTTGTTGTGCTTGTTCTGGGCGATGTCCATGCCCTGCGCACGGAAATAATCCACCTGCTGACGACTGAATCCCTCCGACTTCGTGCGCGATGTGGTTGCATACGCCATGAGGTCAATCATGTCGCCGTTAGGCAGTTTTATCGAAGCCATGTTCTGAGTGTACAGATAAAGGTAACTGCCATTGTTCAGCGAACTGTTAGCCGAGCGGTTTATCAGTCGTGCCTGCAGTTCCGGATTGAGCGAAGCCACGAACACCGAGTCGAGCGAAGCCTGTACATTGCCCCAGTTGTCCAGTGAGGCATCGCTTGTTGCCGAGCGCGACCAGCCGTTGCCCTTGCTCTCGCTGTACGAACCGCCGATGTACGACATTATCCAGTGAGGTTTCATCAGCGCGAAGTTATTCGAGAAGGCGAGGTTCTTGTATGTGCTCTCGCTTGCCGACATGCTACGACTGAAGGTGTTACCCGTTGCGAAGAACGACTCCGCGTTTGTAGTGCTCTCGTCGGTGCTTTTGTTCCATTCGAATGTGACGCTTGCCTGTTCGCGCCATCGGTGTTCCCTCTCGTCGATGAGCAAGTCCATGCCCGCCATTCGTGTCGCCTTCTGTCCGTTAGGCTGTCGCGAAGGATCCCAGTCGCCGTTCTGTCCCGGTTTGCGGTTCTCGTTCACATTGTTCGTGTTGGCAAACACCGACAATCGCGAGCAGTCAGTGTAGCGCAAGGCGAACAATCTGCCTAAGTACCTGTCGCTCGTGCCGATGCCACCCTCGATGTTACCCAATATGCCAGTGCTGTATTCGCGTTTCAGTTGCACATCCATCGTGAAGTGCTTCTTCTCCACATCCTTTCCCGCCCATTGGCTCTTCTCCGTACTCTTGTGGAACACCTGGATGTTCTTCACCGTGAACGAAGGCAGGTTCTCGAGCATCACCTTGTTGTTGCCCTTGAAGAAATCCCTACCGTTGAGCGTCAGTTCCTCCACCTTCTCGCCGTTCACCTTTATCTCACCGTCGCTCGACAGTTCCGCACCAGGCAACTGACGCACCAAGGCATCGAGCATGCTACCCTCCTGCAGGTTGAAGGCATCGGCATTGAAGATGAGCGTGTCGCCCTTCGTCACCATCTTTATTCGCGTCGCCTTTATCACCACCTCGTCCAACGACAGCGAGTCCTGATCCATACTACGCTTAGGGCGCAGCTTCAGGGTAGGGGCCTCGAACTCCGTGTTGCGACCAATCGTCTTGATGTTCATGTTCACATAGCCCGTATAGTACTCCGGATGCTCACCCTTGATGATATATTTGCCAGCCACAGCCGGAATCTTCGTGAAGTAACTGCTCACCTCACGAGTGTACCATCCCGGAATGGAGTAGCTGTAGGCATGACAGGTGTCCACCACCACGCTGTCGGCAGTCATCACCGTGATGAACACATCTCCAGGTCCCGCCTTTGTGCGAGCATCGATGATACTTCCCGAAAGAGTCACTTTTCTTTCCTTCTTATCCTTCTTTCCCGTAGTAGTTTTTCCCTGTGCCCAAGCCGTCTCCGCCCCGAACACAAGTCCAAAGAAAATCAAAAGAGTTGCTATTTTTTTATCCATACGCTTTCTGTTTCAACAATTTTCTTTTGTAAAATTACATTCTTTTTCTGAAAGAAAAGCAACTCCCGTCCCCTTATTCACATAATTTGTTTTTTCGTCCGTTTTTTCTGGTCGTTATTTCACAATTATTTAATCATCGCCCGCCACAACGAAAGAAGCCGACTCCCGAAAGAGCCGGCTCAATGGGTTGAATGAGGACCCCCTATATCCCCCTGCTTAGGGGGACTTTGGGAGAGGGTCTTTTCGTCTTTTGTTACATAGGCTAAAATTGCTTTGTTTGTTAATTATTAATTATTATTTGTACCACTTCGCCATTGTTCTGGGCTTGGCGGATAATTGAGATGAGTTTTGCAAGTGTGCGGCGGGAGTCGTTGACTCTGCCCACTTGCGTGTTCTTGCCTACGAGGATGCAACCTGTAGTATTCTTTACATTGTTGCCGGCGTGAATCAATATCGCATCCCTTCCGGGGACACCGACAAGTCGTGGCATGTATTCCTGAAAACGCTGACTCCACTTCAACTTCACAATATAGGTTCCTGGCGGTATGGCTTTTTTGCTTCCTGCAGTTCGCATTTCCTTTTCCGTTCCAACAGGTGGCTCTAATGTATCACATCTGAACAATTCTCCCTTCCCTTTAGGGAGGGGATGGGGGTAGGCTACAAGGCTACCTATCGTGTAAGCTTGCTTCTTGTATTTTCTTTCTAATACTATATTCATATTTTTTTTGCGCCTACCTTGCCCCCTCTCCTTTAGGGCTTTTGACTCGCTATCAAAATGCAGGGTGGGGGTGAGGCTTTTTCTTTTAACCTTTGTCGCGTCTGTCGCGTCTGTCGCGTGGTTACTTATTTACTTTCTTGAACAACTTCGCACCTGTCTCCTCGTGGGTGCCTGCATAGGCAACCTTTCCGGCGGCTCGCATACGCTCCACCATCTTGCGAATGGTGCCAATCTTCCTCTCAGGGAAAATGCCTTGCAGGGTGTCGTAGGTGAACTCCTCTGGCAACTCCACATAATCCTCGTCGCTCTTCTTGAACACTGCCGTACCTTCGTAGGCTGCCTCCAACTGCTGCTTCATCTTCTTTGCCCAGAGGCGATACTGACTGTCGAGACACTGCTCGGCGGCATAGACGGCAAGGTCGACAACCGACTGTCGCTCGTTGTACTGGCTCAGGTCGAGGTCGCGCACCTCAATCTTCCGTCCTTCCCTGTCCTCGGTGTCCATTATCGACTGCACCACCCATGCCAGATGCATCGTCACGGCGAAGTGATGGGCAATGTCGGCCGAGCGGTTTTTGAGGATTAGTCGTTCGGTGTTGCCGAGCGATTCCTGGCGTGTACGCTCCACCCACTCGTAGAGTGCCTTGTCGATTTTGGGCGATGTGACGAGTCCGTTCATCTGCATCATGATGGCACCGGCACGCTCGAGATAGGCCTGATCGTCGTCGGAATACTGCACATACTCTGGCATCGGTGCATCGGTGTTGTCGGGCACGAGGCAGAAGAACACTCGGGTGATGGCACCGTTGGTGGCGTTCTTGAATGTGCGCAATGTCTGATCGCGGGTGCCTGAGGTAGAGAGGTTCCAGCACACAGGACAGCGCACACGGATGCTCGACTGCACGAACGACTGATTACCCGTCATACCATTGTCGAAGAGCAACTGCATGAAGTCGCTTCGGTTGTGGAACTGGCTGCCTGAAGTCATGTTCAGCGACTGTATCTCCTCGCAGTAGGTGTAGGTGTGCTTGCCCTTGGCGTCGGCCATTCGCTTGATATGCTCCAGTCGCGAGGTGTTGGCTGGAAGGATGCGAATCACGATGTCCTTCGGCTGTTTCGGTTGCTCCTTCTTGTTGGTCGCCTCCTCCTTCTTCTGGAAGTATTCGTCCTCGCGTGCCTGATTGCGGTCGTCCTCGTCCTGCAGATGCTTCATGAGGAATGGTATCGGCGAGAGGCAAATCGACTTGTTCGATGCCGGAGGACCATCGACATGCGTCCATCCGTTGAGTCGTGTCTGCCGCTTCTTGCCAAACTTCACCTGCACATCGGTGAGCAGCGTCATCATTGCCGGTGCTGTGGCAGCGAGGGTGATGAAGCGATAGCCCGGAGGTGCCACCTTCAGCATGATGTTCACCCAACGAGGCATCTGAGGCAGACTGACCTCATCGATGATGCACATGTCAAGAGGGCGATAAGGAGACCCCTCATCCAAGGCCTCTCCCCGGCCTTCAGCCACCCCTCCCCCCTTAGGGAGGGGATTGGAAATGCTATACTTATTGAGGATGTGCTTGACGGCCTTTGGGGTGTAAGAACGCTCGCGGGAGAGTGCCGAACGGATGATGGCGTCCATCTCCTCCTCGCTCAGTCCGAAGGCATACTGTGGGTAGAGCAACGACTTAATGCGTGAGAAAGAGTGGTCGGTGCAGTAGCGCAGATACTTTGCCGTGACATTGAACAGCGTGTCGTTTCTTGTGCCCTCCGGCACCTCTGGATATGTCTGGCACTCCATCTGGAAGAAGGCAGGGAGGATAAGATGATAAGGAATAACAGCCCCTTCCCCCACATCGCTTTGCGATGTCTCCCCTTCCCCGTCCACTTCGTTAGGGGCAAGGGCGCCAGAATGTTGCTGTTCAGAAACTACAGGGGCTTCGGCAATCTCAAAAAGAGAATCGTCAAGATACAAGAGATCATCTTCGCTGTCGGTGGTGGCAAAGAAGACACGAGTGATATCCTTTGCACCTTTGTCATATTCAACACCGAGAATATCCGAAACACGCTTGAGGTTATCCTCTTGCGAGAGAGTCACATCACGCTTGAAAACAAGATGATAACCCTCGGCACGAACAGAGCGCTCAAGCATAAGCAAACCGATTTCATCCTTCTTGCTGAGAATGTTCTCGGCAACCTCGCTCATCTTCTCTGGCGCAATGTGATCAACATCCATGCCAACGGAAGAACTCATTTGAGTGCAACCCTTCAACTTGCCGTCTTCGCCTGGTATGCACGAGTAGTTGAACTGCAGGAGGCGCTTCTTTGCGTCTGCATCGCCTTGGCGAACACGCGAGACATAGTCCTTATGTACGGCCAACTGGCGCAGTTCAAGGTACTTCTGGCGGGTGAGAACAGGGCGCATTACCTTCGCCCCATTCTCCATTTCTATCAAATAACAACTCACGCCTAATCCTCCACTGTTGAAAGGTCAACCTTCGATGCCTCGGTTGCATCCTGGCAGATGACGACAACCGGATTCACGCAATCCTCCTTGCGGTCGATGTGGATGCTGAGGCGAACCTCATCTTTTGTCCACGAGAGGCGACCGTGCGACAACTTCTTGAAGTGCTTCTTGAGCAACTTCTTGCTACCGATGTTATATGCT
>DCIM01000083.1:12227-13793 GCA_002316005.1 Prevotellaceae bacterium UBA1726
GAATTTGAATTTTTGCTATCATAATATGTTACTTTTTTTACCATTCATAACCTATCGGGCGCCAGTTAAAACGGGCTCTGTTCTACCCTCCAAGCCGAAATCTGATTATAGAATCGTGAGTTGTACTCGCGAACCTCGTGCAGTATGTCAAGGTCGATGACATCGCCTTTCTTGAAATCGAACGCCTCGGCACACTTTGGCATCAAGCGGACGAGCATACGGCTTTCTATCATCTCGTCGTTGTTGGAGAGGAGGATTTCGGTTGAGTGCCACTCCTCGCCAGTACGCTGTGAGGTGCCTGAGTTCTTGTACACCTCAACGATTTTCATCTTACTTACATGCATGCTTACCTCCCTTCTTGCGTGGTTGTGGTTCAGCCGACGGATAAGCGCTGTTCATGCGTCCTTCGTCGATGCGGAGAGTGATCTCTGCTGCTGCAAGGAAAAACTGTTCGAGTGTCGATTCTTCAACGCCATCAGCAAGGAGATGCAGCGTGATGTTGTTGATGTGCTTGTGCAGTTGGGCATTGCCCATACTCACAAATTCCTGAATTGTATAATGCTTCATAATGTTTCTTCTGAATTAATGTATGTTGTTATGATGAACTGGAAGCAGTTTTGCACCTGCTCGTCGTTCGACCGGCGGCGGTCGCCGTAGAGGACATATTTCAGTATCTGAATCCTCAGGTTGTAGCGTTGCCGGTAGTTCAGTTCATCGCTCATGAGGTCGACAACCTCGCTGAGCCAATGGTCGACAAAGTTGAGTGCCGCCTGGGCTGCTTTGCCTCCTGTTTTTGCTGGTCGTGCCATACGCAACTTCCGTTTTTTGAAGTTGTTCTTTGTGGTTGACCAAGGCCTTGGTGGACTTTCGTGTCCTGTCATCGATGTGTATCCGTCGTGGACTTTATTTGCGCGCTTGCCACGAAGCATGAGAGGGGACCTATATTAATTAGGTCGGGCGTGTTCGTACATGTGAGAGGTGGGGATTACTCCTGCCACCATCTATTTTCAATGTCGGAGATATTCGCCCCGAATGCAAGAGTTTTCGAGAAAAATTTTCGCTTTTCTGCAAAAAAGTTTCTTTTAGAGGCTGAAACGCCCCGTAAGAAAGCCGTTGAGGAAATATTCCTGGCCTTTGCCGGTCACGCGAGGTCGTTGAGCCAAATGAGTTCTGCCGTTCACCTCGTATTGCTGTTCCTCAATGGTAAGCAATCCCTGTGAGATGTATCGCTGATTTGGAATGTTGTAATGATTACCAAACGAGCCGAGGAATTTCTCTTGACGCAGCCACTTGAACAATCGGCGTTCACCGATGTCGATGCCGTTCTGTCGCATCAACTTCGCCAACTGGTCAATGGAAATCACATCGTCCGATTCGCCCACGGCATCGAAGAATTCCACCTTTGGCTGTTGTTCCTCCAACTGCAACTGCTGTTGTGCGATTCGCTCGTTACGCAGATCGAGAGTCCTCTGCGCCACCAGCAACGCCTGCGCCAGCATCTCCTGTTCCGTCATCGTCTGACTGACATTCAGATACCCTCCTGTCTGGCGAATTGTAGGAAGAATC
>DCIM01000068.1 GCA_002316005.1 Prevotellaceae bacterium UBA1726
AAGAGTTAGGAAAGCCGGTTAAGATTGTGCAGATATGAAAGAAGTATTCCTCCTTGCTGTATTTAAAAAAACTGAAATAATCGCCATATTCAATAATAATAATTATTTTTTTTGTAATTTTGACCTGAATTCAGAAGATGCCCTTTTTTTCGGGGGACATCTCACTGCAATGGTTGAATTATGTTAGGAACAATAGTTAATACTTGCACAATACTCGTGGGCGGGGCCTTCGGAGCAATTGTACGTCAAGGTATTGGAGAGAAATACAAGAAGTCTCTGTTCGATGCCCTCGGACTTGCGTGTCTGGTCTTAGGCATGAACGCGGCTCTGCCAAACATGGCGAAAAGCGAATATCCGGTGATGTTCATCCTCAGTCTTGCCATTGGTGCCATCATCGGTACAAGGCTTGACTTGGCAGGGAAAATAGACCGACTGAACGCCAAACTGAATGCAAAGTCGGGCAAGGAGAACAATAGTCTGAATGGTTTAGTTACTGGAATTTTGTTGTACACGATCGGAACTTTTAGTATTGTCGGCCCGGTATTGTCTTGTCTCTCTCCATCACAGGGATGGGCATTCAGTGAACCAGGTAATACCTACTTGTATACCAACGCCACTCTCGACCTTGTGACATCGGCAGTCCTCGCCGCATCCTACGGATGGATAATGCTCCTTGCTGCTCCAGTCCTATTCTGCTGGCAGGGAATGTTCTATGCCATTGCCTTCTTCTGCGGTGACGGAATGCCTGAGCCAATGCGTACGGAACTGAGTATCGTTGGAGGTGTCCTCATCATCTCATCAGGCATCAGTATCCTCGGCATCAAGGACTGCAAGACAGTGAATCTGTTGCCTTCTCTGCTTGTTCCTGTGATATTCTATATCATCAAGGGACTGATAATGTAGTAAAATAAATGTTTAACAAAAAAAGGACTTAAGACAAAGGTATAAAATCGCAGAAAACGTAGGAACATTCTCGATTGTTGGACCTGTACTCTCGTGCCTCTCCCCTTCTCAGGGTTGGAGTTTCGGTGAACAGGCAAACACCTTCCTCTATACCAACGCCACTCTTGACCTCGTGACATCGGCCGTGCTTGCCGCATCCTACGGATGGATAATGCTCCTTGCTGCTCCTATCCTCTTCTGCTGGCAGGGAATGTTCTATGCCATAGCCTTCTTCTGCGGTGACGGTATGCCTGAACCAATGCGTACGGAACTGAGCATCGTGGGTGGTGTGCTCATCATCTCTTCGGGCATCAGCATCCTCGGCATCAAGGACCTCAAGACGGTGAACCTCCTGCCATCATTGCTTGTACCAGTGGTGTTCTATTTGATTAAAGGATTATTTTGAGTTCGAATTATAACACATATACGCTGAAGAATGGTCTGAGGGTGATTCATCGTCAGGCTGATTCGGACATTGTCTACTGCGGCTATCAGGTGGCAGTGGGCACAAGAGACGAGGCTCCGGGCGAAGAGGGACTGGCGCATTTCTGCGAGCATGTCACCTTCAAAGGTACGGAGCACCGCACGGCACTGCAGATAATAAACAGTCTGGAGGGCATAGGAGGCGAACTGAACGCCTTCACAAACAAGGAATCGACAGTGTTCTATACGGCACTGCTTAAGGAACATTTCGCCAAGGCTGTGGATGTGCTCTCGGACATCATGTTCCACAGCACCTACCCTCAATCGGAGATTGACAAGGAGGTGGAGGTTATATGCGATGAGATAGAGTCGTACAACGATTCGCCTTCGGAACTCATCTTCGATGACTTCGAGGATATGCTGTTTCATGGTCATCCACTCGGCCATAGCATCCTCGGTTCGGCTGAGAATGTGAGAGGATTCAAGACAGCAGATGCCAAGCGCTTCACTGGGAAGTTCTATCGCCCAGAGAATATGGTGTTCTTCTGTTTTGGCAATGTTGACTTCCCAAAAATTATTCGCCTCCTTGAAAAAAATACTCCTTCGACAGAAGCGAAACCGCTTCAGGAGAAGAAGGTACAGAAGGAATGGAATTGGGAGGAGACACCGCGCGAGAAGATTATCAAGCGCGATACGCATCAGGCTCATGTGATGATTGGTTGCAGGGCTTACGATGTGCACAACGACAAGCGAATGCCTCTCTATCTGCTGAACAATATCCTCGGTGGACCGGGAATGAACGCCCGACTGAACCTCGCCCTGCGCGAACGACACGGACTGGTATATACCGTTGACTCAACAATGGTGAACTATGGTGACACTGGTCTATGGGCCACTTATTTCGGGTGCGACCAGAAGGATGTGAAGCGTTGCTGCCGACTGGTGAGGAAGGAACTCGACAAGGTGATGGAGAAACCTCTCACCGAGAGCCAACTCCACAAGGCGAAGCAACAGATAAAGGGACAGATAGCACTTGCCTGCGAGAACCGCGAGAACTTTGCCATTGACTTCGGCAAGTCGTTCCTCCACTACGGTTGGGAGAAGGACATCACTACTCTCTACGCAAGGATTGACGCCATAACAGCCGAGGATATCCAGCAAGTGGCAAAGGAGATATTCGATGAAAGTAGATTAACGACAATGATTTATAAGTAGGAGCCCCTATGTACAATATAGATTTAATCCGTAAGGATTTTCCGATACTAAGCAGGGAGGTTTACAAACGACCTCTGGTGTATCTCGACAATGCAGCGACAACACAGAAACCACTGTGTGTGCTCGATGCTATGCGTGACGAATACCTCAATGTGAATGCCAATGTGCATCGTGGTGTTCATTACCTCTCGCAGCAGGCAACAGAACTGCACGAAGGGGCAAGAGAGACTGTCAGACAGTTTATCAATGCCCGCTCGACAACCGAGATTGTCTTCACTCGTGGCACGACAGAGAGCCTCAACCTTGTGGCTTCGTGCTTCGGTGAGGCATTCATGCAGGAGGGCGACGAGGTGATTGTTTCTACAGTGGAGCATCACTCTAACATCGTTCCTTGGCAGTTGTTGGCACAGAGGAAAGGAATCCGCCTGAGGGTAATACCTATCGATGATGAGGGAGCACTCGACATGGAGGCTTACGAGGCATTGTTCTCGGAGAAGACAAAGATTGTCAGTGTGGCTCATGTGAGCAATGTCCTTGGCACGGTCAATCCTATACGCGAGATTATCCGCATTGCCCACGAGCATGATGTGCCAGTGGTTGTTGATGGAGCACAGAGTGTGCCACATTTCAAGGTTGATGTGCAGGAACTCGACTGCGAATTCCTCGCCTTCTCAGGACATAAGATCTATGGTCCTACCGGCATTGGTGTCCTCTATGGCAAGGAGGAATGGCTTGAGAAACTGCCACCTTATATGGGAGGAGGAGAGATGATTGCGAATGTGAGTTTCGAGAAGACCACCTTCGAGCGTCCGCCGTTGAAGTTTGAGGCAGGTACACCCGATTATGTTGCAACCACGGGATTGGCAAAGGCGTTGGATTATGTCACTGCCATTGGAATGGACAATATTCAGGCTCACGAACAGGAACTAACCCGTTATGCCATTGAGCGACTCAGCCAGATTGAGGGAATGAAGATATTCGGACTGCCAGCACCAGAGAAGGGCATCGACAAGGAAATTGCGAAGGGAATTGCAAAGGGAATTGCGAAGGGCATCGGCCATGATGCTGTAGTCAGTTTCCAGGTAGGCGACATCCATCACATGGACATGGGAACCCTACTCGACCGTCTTGGTATTGCCGTTCGCACTGGTCATCATTGTGCCCAGCCGTTGATGGACCGTCTTGGAATCCTTGGCACCTGCAGGGCATCGTTTGCGCTCTACAACACAAAGGAGGAGATTGACATCCTTGCCCAGGGCATTGAAAGAGTTAGCAAGATGTTCTAAAAACCATCCAGGAAAACTTTTGGTAATAAAAAAGAGGGCCACATTCACATGCAGCCCCCGGAAAGAATTGCCTTAACGATGAGGCCCTTTTGTCTGTTGTAGTGATAATACCCCAATTGGGGAACGAGACAAATGAAAGGAAACGCGTTACCTCATCGCATTGCAAAATTAATAAATTCAACCGACAATACAAAAAAAATCGGCAAAAAGTGGCGTAATTAATCTCAATTTCTGTGAAATTTACACGGAAAGGAGTGATTTTCAACAAAAAAG
>DCIM01000074.1:0-2623 GCA_002316005.1 Prevotellaceae bacterium UBA1726
TATGCTGTTTCTTGTGAGTTGGCTGGTACTTACGGCTCGACAATGAACGGTATTGGTACTGCTTGCCATGAGTTCAGTCACTGCTTGGGTTATCCTGACTTCTACGACACTGACTATAGCGGTGGTGTCGGTATGGACTATTTTGATGTGATGGACGCAGGTAGTTACAACGGTCCAAACTCTAACGGTGAGGTTCCTTGTGGTTTCACCTCTTACGAGCGTTGGGTTGCAGGTTGGCTTACACCAACAGAACTCGTTGCTGAGGTAGATAATGGTCTCACAATCAAAGACATGCCGGCATTGAACGATACTGCTCAGGCATATATCATGTATAATGCGAAGAACGCAAACGAATACTTCCTTCTTGAGAACCGCCAGTCGAAAGGTTGGTTCAAATATGCTGGTGGCAGTACGGCAGGTCATGGTATGTTGATCCTCCATGTTGACTACAGCGCTTCATCGTGGGCAGCCAACACTCCTAACGATGATTCCTCACATCAGCGTATGTCGTGGATTGCTGCTGACAAGACCAAGGATGCAAATACAGGCGACTTCTTCCCTGGAACAAGAAATGTGACAGCACTGACAAACACCAGTCACTCATCGGCTGGTGCCAAACTGTTCAATAAGAACACTGATGGCTCATACTGCATGAACCACGAACTGACAGAAATCACAGAGAAGAACGGTCTGATTTCGTTCCTCTATGATGGCGGTGAGATTGTTGACGACGGAAATCGCTATACCATTACATATAACGCGGGTACAGGCTCGTGCGAGACACCTTCGTGGACCCAGACCAACTTCCGCGAGAAGACCACCTTCCCAACAGCCACAACAGCATGCGAGGGATGGGAGTTCATCGGTTGGTCGCTGACAGAGTATGCAGAAGCATCAACAATTGCGCCAACAGATATATTCACGGCGGGTACAGAATACCAGCCAATGGAAGACATCACCTTCCATGCTGTCTATAAGATGGCAGAGGAGGGCGAGGAGATAACAAGCGGTTCGTACACTCTTGACTATGCCGCAGAGACAGAATTGCAGAGCACAACCCTCGGTTATGGCTATCCTGTGACATACACTGCTCTTGATGGCAGCACATGGATTGTCAAAGCATTCAAGAACAACGGAATGCAGATTAACAAGGGCAAGAACGCCAGCATCAAGGTGCCAGATTGTCCTGGTAGCATTACCACCATCGAAGTGACAGGCTCGCAGAGGAAGGCGTTGAAGTTCTCGGATACCGACTATACCGGTTCGAACACCCCAACAGCCTATGCCACATCGCCTTCAGAGACAAGTGTTACACTTGATGTCACAGGTGCAGACCTGACAACGGGTTACATCTACACCACCGAAGGTGCAACAGCCATCAAGAAGATTGTGGTGAACTATGGTACATTGACAACTTACTATTATTTCACTTATCCAGATGACTCGGAACTCGTCACTCCAACAATTGCGTTCGACGAGGAGAATGTGACAATGCTTCTTGGTGATGCTCCAAAGACCTTGACAGCAACAGTGACCGACAGCGAGGGTGCCGTTAGTTACTCTTCAAGCGACAAGAATGTTGCTACTATCGACCCACAGACAGGTGAGGTGACAGCAGTAGGTGTTGGAACAACAACCATCACAGCGTATGTTGCTTCAGTAATGGGCGTGAGCAAGTCGGCAAAGACCACTTGCGAGTTGACTGTTGAAATGCCAGCACTCGAGAGCATCGCTGTAACAACCGAACCAACAAAGACCGTTTATTGGGAAGGCGAGACTTTCGACAAGGAAGGAATGGTAGTAACTGCTACATACGAAAATGGATATACACAGGATGTTGCAGACTATACCGTTGAACCATCAGAGGCACTTGCTGTGACCGACGAGGCTGTGACAATCTCTTATACAGAAGGCGATGTCACAGTAACAGCAACGGTAGGTATTGAAGTGAAAGCACTGCCAAGATATACTGTTACCTTTGATGCCGGTTCGGGCACAATAGAGACAGAGTCAATGACAGAGGAGGCATATCAGGCTGGAGTTGTTCTGCCATCGGCAACAGGTATCAATGAGAACTGGCAGTTCGCCGGTTGGGCAACAGAGAGCATCGCTGAATCAATGGAATGTCCTGAATTGAAGGCTGCCGATACGGTTTATATGCCAACAGAAGACACTACGCTCTATGCAGTATATACATGCAACGACTACTATGCTTCACGTCCAAATGGCATTGACGACTTGGCCGGAATCACCGATATCAATATCGATTCTCTCGCTAATGGCAATATCTACAACCTCAATGGTCAGCGTGTGAGTGTTCCTGTCCGCGGTCAGATTTATATCCAGAACGGCAAGAAGGTTGTTGTGAGATAGAAATATTAAGGTTATTATAAGAGATATGAAACGACTTTATTCGCTGTTAGCACTCCTTGTGATTGTGCTTTCCTTGTCGGCTGTACCGGCCCGCAAGAGAACATTCGTGCATACACAAAGCAATGGAGAGCAGATAACACTCATGCTTGTGGGTGATGAGAATCTGCACTATTATCTTAACACTGCCACCCAAGAGAAGATGCTCAAGGGTGAGGATGGTGATTTCTATGTGATGAGCGATGCCCAGATG
>DCIM01000074.1:2689-8241 GCA_002316005.1 Prevotellaceae bacterium UBA1726
CGTGTTGCCCGTCTTGAGAAGAATCGCGAGGCAGGAATCCTCACTTCCTCGACAACGGCTATGGCCAATGGCCCTCGTAAGGTGGGAGATGTTAGCGGTGGAATGACCGGAAGCAAGAAAGGTCTTGTCATCCTTGTGAACTTCTCTGATAAGTCATTCGCGAGCAGTCATACTCAAACAGTCTTGAATAACCAGTTCAATCAGGAAGGCTATTCTGATGGCGGTCACCTTGGTTCTGTTCACGACTTCTTCTACGACCAGAGCTATGGCCAGTTCAATCTGACATTCGATGTTGTAGGTCCTGTGACTGTAAGCAATACGATGAGTTATTACGGAGGAAATGATTCATCTGGTAATGATAAATATCCTGCCAAAATGGTCATTGAGGCATTGAAACTGGTTGATAGCCAGGTGAACTTTGCCGATTACGACTGGGATGGCGATGGTGAGGTTGATCAAGTGTATGTCATTTATGCTGGTTATGGCGAGGCGTATGGTGCAGCATCAAGCACTATCTGGCCACATGAGTGGCAACTTTCTTCTGCTGCCTATTATAGTGATGGCAGTGGTGCCCAAACAATGGATGGTGTGAAGATTGATACCTATGCTTGCTCTTGTGAGTTGAGTGGTACAAGTGGTTCTACACTGAATGGTATTGGTACTGCCTGCCATGAGTTCAGTCATTGTTTGGGTTATCCTGACTTCTACGACACAAGTTATGCTGGTGGTTTCGGTATGAATGCCTGGGATCTTATGGATGCAGGAAGTTACAACGGACCAAGTGGTTATGGCGAGGTGCCTTGTGGCTATACAAGTTACGAGCGTTGGATGGCGGGATGGCTGACTCCTACAGAGTTGAAGGATGCCGCTACCATAAATGGAATGAAACCGCTCTTTGAAAGTCCTAAGGCATACATTATTTATAATGACAAAAACTCTGACGAGTATATCCTTCTTGAGAATCGCCAGAACACCAAATGGTTCAAGTATGTAGACACATATACCACACCTCATGGTCTCCTTGCAATACATGTGGATTATAATGCAACCAACTGGACAAATAATACTCCGAATAAGGATTCTTCTCATCAGCGAATGAGCATTATCCCTGCAAGTGGGACATACGGAACATTGAAAACTTCTGGAACACAGAAATATTATTCATGTACTCAGTCACAACTCAATGCTCATCCTTTCAGTGGCTCGGGCACTAAGACTTCTTTGACTGGTAGTTCAAACTCTTCGTCAGGCGGCAAGTGGTTCACTGCATGTTCAACCGGTAGCACAACCCTTAACCATGAGGTGACCGAGATTTCGAATGCTTCAGACGGTACCATCTCATTCCTCTTTGATGGTGGACTGAAAGATGACGGAAGTCGTTATACAGTTACCTTCAATGCAGGTACAGGAACATGTACAACAACCTCTTGGACACAGAGTTCATTCGAGGAAAAGGTGACACTCCCAACAGCCACATCGCCAAGCACCGACTGGACATTCCTTGGTTGGAGTACAACAGATGTTAAGGATGAAACATCAACAAAACCTACTATACTCGATGCCGGTACTCAGTATCAGCCAGTGGCAGATGTTGCTCTTTATGCTGTTTACTCGATGACAAGTGGCAGTAGTGGAGTAGGAGGTTCTTATACACTTGATTATAGTGCAGAAACAGCTTTGCAGAGTAAGACATTGGCATATGGTACTGCTGTTACCTATACAGCAACCGATGGTAGCGAGTGGGTTATCAAGGCTTACAAAAATGGCACAGCCACAGCGGGCCTTCAGATTAACAAAGGAAAGGATGCCAGCATCAAGGTGCCTGATTGTCCGGGAGCAATCAGTTCTGTTGTTGTGACTGATGCTACAGCCAAAGTTCTTAGTTTCTCTGCTACAGACTACACAGGAAGCAATACCCCTACGGCTGTCGCCACTTCCGAATCATCAACAACAGCAACGCTTGATTTAAGTGGTAAAAACCTCACTACAGGTTACATCTATACAACTGATGGCGCAACGGTGATTACAAAGATTGTTGTGAATTACGGTGGAGGCACAACGGTTTACCACACCTATCCTTCGTCAACGCCACTCGTAACACCAACCATAGCATTCGCTTCTTCTTCACAGACAATGCAATTGGGTGATGCTGCTAAGACCGTTACTGCAACAGTCAGTGGTAGTACAGGTGCTGTAACATATACATCGGGCGATACAAAGATTGCCACCGTTGATGCTTCAACAGGTGCAGTTACTCCAGTTGCTGTTGGCAAGACTACTATTACGGCAACGGTAGCAGCTGTTTCGGGCGAAAGTCGTTCGGCAAGCACTTCTTATGAGTTGAATGTAGTGATGCCAACTCTTGCAAGTATCGCAGTGACTACCCAGCCAACAAAGACCATCTACTGGGAGGACGAGACATTCGACAAGACAGGAATGGTCGTAACAGCAACCTACGAGAATGGTCTCACACAGACAGTTACCGACTATACAGTTTCTGCTACAACCTTCACCATTGGCGCTAACGATGTGACAGTTTCTTATACTGAGGCTGGAGTCACAAAAACCACAACTGTTAGTATCACCGTAAACGAGCGTCCAAAGTACACCGTCACATTCAATGCCGGTACTGGTACTTGCGAGACAGCATCGCTCAAGGAAACAGCCTATCAGGGTGGAGTGGTGCTTCCTACTGCAGTAAGCAAGAATGAGGACTGGCAGTTTGCTGGATGGGCAACAACGAGCGTTGAGGAGACATCAACCAAGCCTACACTCTATGCTGCAGGCGAAACATACAAGCCAGAAGGTGATGTCACTCTCTATGCAGTCTATAAGACAGGAGAAGAGTCGGAAACAACGGTTTATCAGTATACCACAACCTTCACTTCGGGAAAGGAATATCTCTTTGTGTCAAAGAACACCGCAGGTTCGGCAATCATCATTGATGCAGCAAAACTGACTACATCGGGAAAAACATCTGTGACTGGTACTGCTGCGACTATTACTTCAGTTGATGGAACAATGACAATCGTATCTGCTCCTTCGACTGCAGTTTGGACGGCAACCGGTTCAACTTCCGCACTTCAGTTGAAGAATGGGGACAATTATCTGAAAATCAATGGTAGTGGAGTAAGTCTGACGACCTCAAGTGCTGACCTCTATTGGAATAGCAATACCGGATTATATGGAAAGAGCAATTCAGGAAGCACATCTTATTATGTAAAGATAAATAATGCAGGAACCTCGTTCTCAATAAGTTCTTCGAGCAATACATCCAGCCGTGTCTACATGTATGTAAAGACTCAGGCTACTGTTGAAAACGCCACCTACACCTCTAATCCTGTCCTTCGGGGCGATGTCAACCGTGATGGCGTGATTGATGTTTCGGATTTGACGGCTTTGATTGATATTGTACTTGGCGACACTACAAACGAGAAGTGGGATTACAATGCTGCTGATGTCTATCAAGATGGACAGAAGAACCAGACGGATATTACATCTCTCGTGGAAATTATCCTGAACCAGAAGTAATCCCTTCCGTCTCTCAATAATAATAGCCGTATTACCTCGATTGGTAGTACGGCTATTTTTTTTATTATTATCAACAAATCTCGTGGAATTCGTTGATGAATATTTATAATATCTTAGGAGGGGCCTAACACTTATACATCTTCCTCAGAATCCACAATGCAAGGGAATGTGGGGCGAGGCGTTGAAGAAGGTATTCTGCCTTTGAGAGCCAGTCGAGAGTGTAGTACATACCGACATGTTTCTTGTTGGCAACCTTCACGATTTTCTTGCATACCACCTCTGGCTTGCTACCGTTTATCTCGTCCTGAGCCATTTCCTCGAAAGCAGCAAACATGTGGGTGTACACCTCGCCACCTTTACCGTTTTTCTTTCGTGCAGCAGTGAATCCTGTCTTTACATCGCCCGGAAGGATGCTCGTCACACTGATGTTGAACGGATGGAGCTCGTTACGCATAGCGTAAGCCATACCGTTGATTGCCATCTTTGTGGCAGAGTAGAGGCCTTGGAATGGGAGAGGGAAGATGGCACCAACTGAACTGATGAAGATGATGCGACCTCGTTCGCCAGCAGCATTCTTTTCCTGATGTCGCATGATAGGAATGAAAGCCTGTGCCACACGAAGAGGACCGTAGGCGTTGACATCAAACTGAAACTGCATCTCCTCCTCGGTCATCATCTCCAATGCACCTGCCACGCCCGAACCAGCACAGAGGATGACAACATCCACTCGCTCGTTCTCGCTGGCAATGGTCTCAACAGCCTGCGTGATTGTTGTTCTGTCGGTTACGTCACATCTCAGATGACGCACTCCTTCCTGTGGTTTCTCGCTACGCGAGAGGTCATATACTTTGTGTCCTTGATTTGCCATTTGGCGTGCCACCTCGCGACCAATTCCCGACGAAGCACCGGTAATAACAACTACTTTCTGGTCCATTTCGTATTCTTTGTTTTTTGTTGATTGATAATGCAAAGATACTAAAAAATGCCGAAAAATGAAGAAAATGGTAAATTAGTAATAAGTTTTTCATTTTTTTTAGTTACCTTTGTCTGCATATAAAGTGAAACCATAAACATCTTATGTCAAAAGTAGAAATTCGTAAGGTCGAAACAAAGAAAGACCTGGTAAGATTTATCGATGTTCACCATGACCTCTACAAGGGTAATGAGTATGATGCTCCAAACCTTTTCATGGACGATATGAACACTCTCCGCAAGGACAAAAACGCAGCATTCGACTTCTGTGAGGCTGAGTATTTCATTGCCTATAAGGATGGCAAGGCTGTAGGTCGTGTGGCAGCAATCATCAATCATAGTGCAAACAAGAAATGGGATCGCCAGGATGTACGATTCGGTTGGATTGACTTCATTGATGATATGGAGGTTTCGGGTGCTTTGCTCAAGGCTGTTGAAGACTGGGGCCGCGAGAAAGGCATGAAGCAGTGTGTTGGTCCTCTCGGATTTACAGATATGGACCCAGAAGGTATGCTCACCGACGGTTACGACCAGCTTGGTACAATGACCACTCCATACAACTATCCTTACTATCCACAGCACATGGAGAAACTTGGTGGTTGGGAGAAGGACAACGACTACATTGAGTGCAAGTTGCCTGTTCCAAAGGAAGTGCCAGAGAAGTATGCCAAGATCTCGAAGATGATTCAGACTCGTTATGGTCTTCGCGTAAAGAAACTCAAGAACCGCAAGGAGGTTTACGAGGGTGGCTATGGCAAGAAGATTTTCGAGCTTATCAATATCTGCTACAAGGATCTCTATGGATATAGCGAACTGACAGAGCGCCAGATTGATCAGTATGTGGAGATGTATCTGAGTTTCGTTGATTACAACATCATCACCCTTATCGAGGATTCTACATGCGACAACAAACTCGTTGGTATCGGTATCACTATTCCTTCGCTCACAAGAGCTCTCCAGAAGTGTCGTAAGGGTCGTTTGTTCCCATTCGGCTGGTGGCATGTGCTCCGTGCATTGAAGTTCCATAAGACAAAGGTTGTGGATTGCCT
>DCIM01000008.1 GCA_002316005.1 Prevotellaceae bacterium UBA1726
GTTGGTCGTAAACTCTATATTCCTCGAGTGGGAGAGACCATCGTTGTTAAAGAAACAAAGGAATTGCCTACAGAAGTGTCCCTAAAATCTGACGAGAAAGCTGATATTTCTCACACTTCTGCTTTTCATGTAGGTCATGTTCTATGGAAAAAGACCCGTTATGATGCAGCAAAGAACTATCTCCTCGACGCTGCAAAGGAAGGTGATGTTCGTGCTTATTATCCTCTTGCCGACTGCTATTCGCGTGAGGATGGAGGTTGTTATGATGAGGTACAGGCCGTAGAATACTTCACCAAGACTACCGAAGTGGCAACAAACAAAGCAAACGACCAGTATTGGATGGCTTGTCTTAAACTTGCAGAGATTTATCTCAATGGAAAAGGCACAGCAAAAGACCCTCTTAAAGCGCGCCAATATTATGATGAGTTCAAGAACTCTACCGATAAACCTATTACTGATCGTGCTAAGGCTCTTGGAAAACAAATTGCTCATGAGGTTAAATCTGTAAAGAAGTAATATTCAAATTAAGAAAACAAATATGAAAAAAATCATCTCTGTTGCATTTCTTTTCACAATTGCAATAGTAATTTCAAGCTGCGATGGGAACAAGACAACCCCTAACCCAGAAGCTGACTCTCTACGTTCTGTCATCACCAGTAATATAGCTGAGATGGATGAGATGAACCTCTTCCTTGATGCTGTCAATGCAAGTATGGATAGTGTTGTCAATATTGATGGTACTATTCTTCGTACTACAGGAGAAAGTCCTAAATCAAAAAAGGATCAAATTCTCGATAATATTGAGGCTTACAAGCAGATTCTCAAGCGTCAGCATGAGCGTCTTGCTGCTCTCGAGTCAAAACTGAAGAACAGCGATGCCCTGTCACAGAAGATGCTCAAGACTATCGAATCACTAAAGAAGCAGATTGAGGAGAAGGATCAGGCTATTGAGGAACTTGTTGCTGAGCTTGACAAGCGTAACTTCGATATCCAGACTCTCAAGGCAAATGTTGAAACTCTCAACACTCATGTAGCAGAATTGAGCGAGACTAATAAGGCTCAAGAGGAGGCTCTGGAGGCTCAGACTGATGCCATGAACGAAGCTTACTATTTCATTGGTAACAAAAGTCAGTTGAAGGAAGCTGGTCTTCTCACTGGTGGTTCTCTCTTCAAGAAGAGCAAACTCGATATGAAGTCTGTTCGAGATGGCGTCTTCACTAAGATTGATATCCGTAAGACAAAAGCTTTCACAATTCCAGGCAAGAATGCTCAGTTGCTTACTCAGGCTCCTGTTGGTTCATACGAACTGACTGCTAATGCCGATGGTTCTTCAACTCTCACCATCACCGATCCTGCGAAGTTCTGGAGCATCAGCAACTATCTTATCGTAAGATACTAATCATTTAAGGAATATACTTTCCACCTTATTAATTATAAAAGCAGGGAGCACAACACTCCCTGCTTTTCTTCTTCCTCAGACTATCTTCTTCGCTTTTCTTCTTCCTCTTTTTTTGGATATTTTCTTTATTATTATTACCTTTGCAGAAATAATACTTCACCTATGAACAAAGAAACAATAAAATTCTATTTGCAGAGCATTCTGGCTGGTATGCTCATTGGCCTGGGCGATGTTGTCTATGTCGTCAATGAAAACCATATCGTTGGTTCTTTTCTCTTCGCCCTTGGCCTTTTAAGCATCCTCATCAAGGGCTATCCTCTCTACACCGGACGTATCGGCTATGTGGAGAAATGGTACGATCTCGTCGACATGAAAAAGGGTATGCTGCCTATCATCGTGATGAATTTCCTCGGTATTGCCTTAGTATGTGCTTTGGCAAATGCGACTCGACTGAACCTCTCTGCTGTCGATGCAATGGTACAGACTAAGGTCTCACAGTCCTGGTTCTCTGCATTGTTCCTCTCTTGGGGGTGTGGCGCTATGATGTATCTTGCTGTTAACGGTTGGCGTAAGACCCAGAACCCAATAGCAGTAATCATGCCTATCATGTTCTTCATCTTATGTGGTTTTGAACACTGTATAGCCAACTATGGTTATTTCTGGATGTGGATTGCTGCTGACGACTTTGCTCATATTGGTGAACGAATCGTCGAACTGCCTTTGGGCTTCTCCGTTAACCTCCTCATAATGATTGTAGGCAATGCCCTCGGTAGTCTCACATTCTCCAAAATTTAGCGAGTAGTATTCTCCTTTTTTTTCTTGCCCGCCGTATTTAGTGGGATTTCATCCCACGTTTAAGATAATATTCTCATGCCCCCAACATCTTCTTCCAAGCGTATTAGCGTTGTTGATAGCCTTCGTGGCTTTGCCGTAGTTGGTATCATCATCATCCACTTCCTCGAGCATCTCAATTTTTATGTATTTCCTGAACCAGCCCATTGGGAACAGAGTCTCTGGGATACTGTTTTCTATCTTGGTGCAAGCAAGATGTATGCCATCTTTGCTTTGCTCTTCGGATTGAGTTGTTACATCCAGCATCACAATCGTGAGCTGCGTGGTGAGGATTTCCGTCTTCGCTTTGCTTGGCGCATGGTGTTATTGTTCGCTTGGGGCATGCTTGACTTGGTGTTCTTCAATGGTGATATTCTCTGCACTTATGCAGCCCTCGGCCTTCTGCTCATTCCTCTGGTCAAAGCTAAGGACTGGGTGCTCATGACTCTTGCCTTCTTACTTTTCTTCCAGCCAATAGAGATGGTCTATCTTGTGAAAGGTCTTCTCGACAGCAACGCTCAACCGCTCGATCTCGGCACTGGACCTCTTTGGGGACCTCTCGGTGTGGCTTGTGCTGAAGGTGGGTTCTTCGATGTTGCAAAGGTGAACCTTACATATGGTCTACATGTAAACTTTGGATGGGCTATCGAGCATGGACGTTTCACTCAAACTCTTCTTCTTTTCATCATAGGAATGATGCTTGGTCGTAAGCGTCTGTTCCTCAATGAGGGTAATAACCTAAAGTTCTGGAAGAGTGTCATCATAAAATGCTCAATCCCTCTCTTCGTATTTTCTCAACTTTTGCTTAACACCATCAGTTTCTGTGAAATGCAGATTTGTGTTGGACAAAGTCTTGAAACTCTCATCACAGCTTGGCGCAACTTCGCAATGATGAGTTTCTATGTTGCAGGAATCACTTTGCTCTACTATACTACGAACCTCCGTCGTGGCATAGACCAGTTGTCGTATATCGGTAAGATGAGTCTCTCTGATTATCTCTTGCAGTCTATAATCGGTGGTTTCATTTTCTACAACTGGGGACTTGGTTGTTTCCGTTGGGCAAGTCATGGTTGGAGTTTCGCCTTAGCTCTCGTGTTCCTCTTCTGCCTCTATTGGTTCTGCCGATGGTGGACTACTCATCATCGTCGTGGTCCGTTAGAGGAAATTTGGGCTCGTCTCACAAACATCTAACCGCCTGGACGCCTTTTTTCTCCGTATAGTTCGCCGTTGTTTTAAGCGAGATTCTATCTCGCGCTAATTACTTTTTCTCGTTATGCAAGATACAGGCCATATTCTTATCATCATGCAGACTTGCGCCTTGACCATTTCTGCAACATTGTTGATAATGCTCACAATGATGAGATTTCTTGCTCCTGCCACTCCAAAGGAGTATAACATTGTTCGCCGGCTCTTATCATTTGCAATGCTAATCCTTTCAGTGCATTTTGCTTTGCAACTGGTTTTCGGATTTCGAGCAAAGAGTGTCATGCTGGGAGCATGGGTAAACATCTTGTTCTACTCGCCTGTAGTCTATATAATTTCCTATTCCACAGTTCGTATCATCTGTGGTCGTGCCAATCGTCGGCGTCATATCTTTGCGTCTTTTCTGAGCATTTCACTCATCCTCTGTGTTTCTCTTATTGGCCATATATGTGGTATTCCAATCCCTATTTCTATCTGTATCGTCGATACATTGTACTTCCTGACATTGGTCTACTTCACCGTTTATCCGCAGAATGAGATTCGTAGCATGAGCAAGACTATCGATGAGGAGTCTGGCAACGAACCGGTGCTATATAACATCTATATGCGCCGAAGCTACACGATTTTGGTGCTTGTATCTCTGTTCATTCCTTTTATTATATTCAGCAACCCTGCCATACTTGTCTTCACTCCTTTCTTTCTGTTGTCACTGCTTTTCTACCTTCTCAGTTTCATTGCTTTGGGATTCAATAGTGAAAACATTCATAACCTCATTAACGAAACTTATCTTGAAAAGGAACAAAAAGTGGTTTCTACATCATCAGCAGAATTTAGTGTCGTTTCTGATGTTGCAAAACGCTTGACTGATGAAGACAAGCAAAGGGTGAGAACTGCCCTTGATACTTGGTGTCATAATGAAGGATATAGCCAGCCAGAACTTAATAGTGTCCTTCTTGCTAATCGTCTGCACATCCCTAAGAGTCTGCTCGTTGATTATCTTCGTGAAGTGGAGGGTATGACATTCCGTGTATGGTTGTCTAATGTTCGTATTGAAGTGGCAAAGCGATTGATTATCGAACATCCGGAATATTCTAACGAGGGTATTGCCGAAGCCTGTGGTTTCACTCGTATCTATCTTCAGAACAAGTTTAAGGAGGTCACAGGAATGACTCCGTCTGAGTGGCGCGATGCTCATAAATAGGTTGTGACTGCAGCTCAAAATGGTATTTATTATAAGATTTCATACAAATATTACATACAAATCAAAGGAATCTTACACCTAACAGTAGGAGTCGTACATTTAGTTCGGCTCCTTTTTCATATCTTTGCCATGAAAATAACAATATATCAAAATGACAGCTCTACTATTATCATTCGATTGGGAACTCCTTCCTGCATTCAGTGGTCCTGTAGCTGGTATCATTGTGTTCGTTGTTCTTTATTTCAGTGAGAAGAACAATGATAAACCTACAAATAAGAAGAAATAACATCTTCAATCAAGATAGGTAATATTTTTATAGTGGGTAGAATTACTTTATCCCACGCCCGGTGGTCCCCTTACCTCCGGGCTTTTTTGTTTTAGGGAATATCCCTTTCAAAATGGGGATTTCCCTTTTTGTCGTGTTGAATAATCTCGTATCTTTGCAGCTGATAAAAACTCTATCGAATCTAAAATGAATTAAGTTATGAAATTCTCTACTTTTACAAAACTGGCTGCTTCTGTAGCATTGGCACTTACCATGTGCACATCATGCGATCGTTATTATGATCATTGGTGTTACCCTGACTATCCTGATCGTCCTGGTGGTGGCGGTGATCGTGTCGTTACTGTTGTACTCGATGGTTGCTGGCGTGGCTATACACATTGGTTCAATTGGTGGGACGGTCATAATTACACCAAGTCTGAGATTGAGTTCATACCTCGTTCCAACACCTATGGCACTGGCTACTGGGTTGATTTCTACGATGCTTTCCCATCCGACTTCTACATCTTCAACGATATTGAGTGGGAGGTTTATAATGGCGATGTCCTCGTGCATTTCCTCCAGGAGGATTCCTATGTCACAATCTACAGTTATACGCTGAACAACTACTATTTCAAGGGCTTCATCGACGATAATGGCCAGAAAGTTGAGTTCTGCCTCGACCGTATCAGTCGCCCTTACTACAACTGGGATTGGTTCGTACCATTTGGCGAAGAGGCTTCTTATGCTCCTTCTGCAAAGAGCACTACTGATTCGTTGTCTCTTAAGCGTAATGAAATGATGAAATCTGATCTTGCTTCTGGCAAGCTTATCATAAACCGTGGTTCAACGACCGTGGCTAAATAGAATAAGTTAATAGTATTTTTAGTTTGAGCACCTCGGGCGGTATTTGCGTTCGGGGTGCTGTTTTTTTTGTGTGTTTGCAAGCTGGGGACTATTAAAGAGCGGCTCTTATTGCCCTTATTGCCATTCCTGCTACAACGACCCACAACCACATCACCTGCATCTGTGGCAACAATGGGGTTGCGAGCAGATAAGCGACAAGCACTACTGCAAACAGCATCTTAATTCTTCCTTTTGCTATTGGCTTGTTCCTAAATATGAGCCAAAGTATTATTGGCAATGGGTTCAGTATTATAATGAGCCAGTTCCACGAAGTTGCCACCTGATCGGATACTCCCACCAGGTACACCATTCCTATTCCCATTATTGTCTGAGCGGCAAAAATAAGTGTATCAAGCACTCTTCCCACCAAAGTGAGTCCCTTCTTCCATTCCACGAGTGTTACCACAACACACAACACGAAGAATGCCACAAATGCCATCTTTGGGTTCACAGGGCGAGGTTTGTTTGCCTTAGCTGGTTCCACAATCCAGTGTTCCTTTCCTTCAACCAATGGTCGTTTCGTACCTACTGTATCAACAACAGTTGCTTTCTGCCATTCTTCCATCAATGGGCGAGGGTAGAGGTGTCCGTTTTGTGTTCCGTCAACACCGAGCATGATATTCCAGAACATTCCAACCCAGGGGGAGTCCTTTAATATATATGGAATAAGATTACGGTAACTCAGGTTGTTGTAGTATTCTGGCTCTTCATTCTCTTTGCTCAGTTCTATTCTTTCTGGCAGTATATTGTTCTCAATGATGTTTGCTCCCATTCCAGAACAGTCATTGTGCAGATAGTCGAAGTGCATATACGAACCTTTCTTCACTTCCTCGTCAAGACTCTGCCAGAGTCGTAACTCTTCTTCTGGTAGCAGATTCAGACTGATCTCGCTCACTCCTCGTCCCTCGCTCTGGTATTCTTCTATGAACGAATTGGTGTACTTTCGCATGAATGCTCCCCGTGCCTTGCCCTTGATAAACTCGAGCATTGCATCTACCGATATTCCCATCTCGTAGTCGTATAGGTAGTCTATATTTTGCGAAGGACATTGCATTCTGATACCGCAATGACCGCTTGCCGAATATACTGCATCTCCCTCCGAGGCACACAGAATACTCACCTTCACATAGTCAGGTGCCATCCTTACTGCCATCAGCGAGTCTTCATCGATGTTTTCCTGAGCAACAGCATTCGTGAACCCTGCAATGAACATCACGATAATCAGCGACAAGTACTTTTTTATATTAATCATTTGTGTTTATTTAGCTAATTTGGTTTTTATCTTCTGCAAAGGTATAGAAATAATGTCAAAAACGAGCATTTTATTTCAAAATCAAACCAATTATTTGCCAATTGGGCAAAAAACTCAAATAATAATTTGGAATTTCACGAAAAAATACTAACTTTGAAATCGAAAATCTATTTATTAACCTCTAAAAAAATTAGACTTATGAAAAAATCTTTACTCAAAACTCTCCTCGTTGGCGCTTTCGTAATGGTTGCTCAGAGCACATTCGCTGGTACTTACTATTTCTACAACAAGAGTGTTCAGTTCGAGGTTGTTCCTGCTGAAGCTGCTACAGTCTACTGTACTACTAAGGCTAATATCAACCACACGGAGAACATGACTTCTGATGCTTTCGAGGGCGAACCTGTTCGTTTCGACTATAACATCTGTGCAGGTTACGATGATTTGTATTTCACTGACGATAGCGGTCTTCAGAACGAACTCGCTGGCTACAAGGTTATCCACAAGGCTCAGGGTGAGGCTGCTCCTACTCAGGAAGAAATCGACGCTGCTCCAATGCAGTCTTTCGTTGTTGTCGATGGTGATGGCAATGTTCAGGAAGGTGTAGTTGAGGAACTCAACAACTCAAGAGCTAAGGTTTCTGAAACTGTTCAGGATGTTACTGAAGAGGGTGGCGAATCTCACGATGGCGTTCTCAACGGTATTTATGTTGGTACAGCATTCGATGCTACTGGTGGTGCTCCAGGTTGGAACGAAACTCCTGATGCTTACATCTACATCATATATGTTGATGAGACAGGTATCGAGACTCCAAACATTCTCCTCAATGCTGAAGCTCGCAAGCAGCTCAAGAACAACCGTGTTGTTATTGAGCGTGGTGGCAATGAGTACAACGCAGCTGGTGCTCAGATCAAGTAATAGCCCCCTTTCATTATAACCCCACAAAGCAGGCCCTTCGCAGAGCCTGCTTTTTTTGTGTCTGTTGACCTCGGTCTTCAGTCTGGTTCGCTCGAGGGTGCGTCCTTGTTCACCGTCGTGTTTAAGCGGGATTTAATCCCGCGCCTCAAAAAAACTTGTTCAAAATAATCTTCTTTCTCAAATTTTCTTTGTAACTTCGCGTCATAATTCCAAAATCTCTAAAACAACCACATCATGGATAAGACAAAAATCGCCGTTGTTGGCGTTGGAAATGTAGGCTCTGCTGTAGCCTATGGCCTTGTAAATCAAGGCTTATGTAGAGAACTCCTCTTGATAAACCGCAATAAGGAAAAGGCTCTTGGTCTTGCTCTCGACCTTCGTCAAAGTGTCGACTATATGGGCCGCAATATGCGTGTATGGGCTGGCGATCCTGCCGATTGCCACGATGCCGACATCGCTATCTTCTGTCTGGGGGGCTACCCAAAGACTCCAGACCGCACTCTTCTCCTCACTGATGCATGCAACATGGTTCGTCCTTATGTAGAGCAGATCATGGCGGCTGGTTTCAATGGTCACATCATTGTTCTCACCAATCCTGTCGATTCTATTGCTCACTACATACAACGTATCTCGGGCCTGCCTGCTTCTCATGTCATTGGCACTGGCACTGCTCTCGACTCAGCGCGCCTTCGTAGCTATCTCTCGCAGATGTCGGGCATCGATCCTCGTAGCATCATCGCTTACTCGTTGGGTGAACATGGCGACTCGCAGTTCATTCCTTGGAATCAAGCTTACATCGCCGGCAAACCGCTCGAGACTTTCGTCAAGGAGAATCCTGATGTATATCTCAAAGGCGAGAAGGATGTCGACTATGCCACTCTTTCTGAGCATCTGCTCTATAAGGTGAAGAAGGCCGGATGGAAGATTGCAGCTTACCTTGGTCACACTTGCTATGGTGTTGCTTCTGCTGCCATCGGCATTGCTCGTTCCATTGTCAAAGATGAGTTCACGGTACACACTTGTTCTGTTTTCCTTGATGGTGAATATGGGTATCACGATGTTTTTGCGAGTGTTCCTTGTATCATCTCTGCTGAAGGTGTTCATGGCATCATCGAACTCCCTCTCGAGGAAGCTGACAAACAGAAGTTTGATGCTTCAATTGCAACTATCCGCACATCAATCGAAATTAGCAGGTCTCTATAAAAGCTTCTCACCATGAGCTATCAGAACATCTTAGAACGCATCTACCAGGAAATCCAACCTTATGCTCTTTCTGGCAAACAGGCTGATTATATCCCTGCTCTTGCAAAGGTCAATCCCGACCAGTTTGGCATATATCTCAAAACCTTAAAAGGTGGTGAGAGTTGCCTCGGACAGTACGACACGAAATTCTCTATCCAGAGCATTTCGAAGGTCTTTTCGCTTTCTATCGCTCTAAGTATCAAGGGCGATGAACTGTGGACTCGCCTTGGCATGGAACCGTCTGGAACGGCTTTCAATTCGCTCGTGCAGTTGGAGTATGAGCATGGTATTCCTCGTAATCCTTTCATCAATGCTGGTGCCATTGTTCTTGCTGATGTTTTGCTCTCGAACCTTGAAAAGCCTGAAGAATTTTTCCTCAATTTTGTCCGCGAAATTTCAGGTAATACCGAACTACAGTATTCCACAGAAGTGGCGCAGTCAGAACAAAGCTGCAGTTACCTCAATTCTTCTATTGCCTATTTGCTAAAGCATCATGGTAATCTCGAAAATCGTGTTGACGATGTTCTTCATCTCTACTGCATGATGTGTTCTGTCGAGATGAGTTGTAAGGATCTTTCTAATGCTTTCCTGGCTTTTGCTCGTAGTAGTGTTCCGTTCTCTCATGGTGGTGTGGAATTGTCAATATCTCAGGTGAAGCGTATGAATGCTATCATGCAGACTTGTGGCTTCTACGACGAGGCTGGCGAATTTGCCTTCCTTGTCGGTCTGCCTGGAAAGAGTGGAGTAGGAGGTGGTATTGTTGCCATCTATCCTTCTAAATATTCCATCGCTGTCTGGAGCCCTCGTCTCAACAGTCATGGCAATTCCATCATGGGAATGAAAGCCCTCGAACTCTTCACCACCTACACCAGCGAGTCAATCTTCTAAATACCCTCTTATTATAATCCAAAAGGGCCTCACGCAATGTGAAGCCCTTTTTCTTTTCCCTTCTTCGTTCGCCGTTGTGTTAAGCGGGATTTTATCCCGCGTATAAAAAAAACTCCGCCAAAGCCGTAAGCCTTAGCGGAGACGTTTTTATTATTCAGTTTTCCTTTATTTCAGATACTTCTTGCCGTTTCTGATGATAATACCCTTGTACTCATTGCCAACACGCTGACCAGCGATATTGTAGCGGATGTTGTTCTGCTTTGTAGTCTCGTTGATACCCTTTACACCAGTAACAACTTCAGTATTGCCTTCAGTGTCCATATAAACGATGCTTGAGTAGTTTGTAACACCATCAACAGTATAGCGTACCTGTGCTCCAATCTTCTCGAAGAGGTCTTCGTAGAGATAGAATGCTGGTGTCATGCTTAAGAAGGCAAGGTCGTAACCGCCTGCATCGTCTGTCCAACCATAAGGCATCCAGGTGATTTCCTCTGAGAGATAGTAGCCGTCGTCTGCTGTAAATGTCATGATATCGCCATCCTCCCAGAGTGCAATCTCCATATTCTCAGGACGGATATATTCACCATTCACATCCTCTGCTGCTACATTAGCCTGGAGTACCCATGCTCCAACCAAGTCGGTATAATCCTCGAGAAGTACTGTAGGATCTGCAGGAACTGCTGGCACATCACCGGCATACTCCTTGATCGCCTCGTCGAAGTAAATGCCAAATGTACTACCATCTGCCATCAACTCTACAATACACTGTCCCTCGTCAAGTACCCACTTGCCGTCTACATTTGTAAATGTAATCTCGTCGGCTGGATCATAATTCTCATAATACGTATATTCCCAGTTGTCCTCGTCAATCCATTCAAATGTATATGTGTAGTTCTTTCCTGCCTGGAATTCAAGCAGATATGTGCCGTCTGCACCAAGGAACTGATTTGTAGGTACGCACAACTTGCCGTCCTTGATTGTTCCCTTTACCCAAGCTGTAGCGTCTGGACAGAGGCCTTCAAGATATACTGTCTCGCCGTCAACACTCATATTGCTGAGGGTTGTCGCTGTATATACATCTTCCATGTTATAATACTTATACTTGAAGCTTGCTTCCTTCACAACAGCGCCATCTGGCAATTCTACTTCCTCAGATGATGGGGTGTATGGTTCGATGTCCAGATTTGCTGCGAGGAACCAATAGTAACCATACTGGTCGCAGAGTCCGTAGTAAACTGGCTCGTCAATTGTTCCGCCGATTGTATAACCACCGTCTTCTGTTGGCTGAAGCACGATGTCGTCGTCTGGGAATTCTGCATTTCCTTCATCGTCAACAGTAATCAGGGTGAAGTACAGGTCGTCATACTCCGAACCATCGCCGTTGTAGTCGATTCCCTCATAAATCATCTGCTTCTTGATAACGATACTTCCATCTGCCTGCTTTGTACCCTTCACAGGCATATAGTACAATGAATGGAAGAGGTCCTTGAAGTAGATGTCATCTCCGTCGGTATAAACCTGTGTGGCAACGCCTGAGAGATAGGCCATTCCAAACCATGAAGACTGGTAGTAAGAAGCACTGTAGAGACTTTGTGTGGCTGTCGATGGAATTTCCACGATAGTACGCTCCTCTGTGGCCTTTCTTGGACCTTTCTTCATTGTCGACTGCTGTACTGCTTCTGGCAAGGTCTTCGACTTACCGCCTACCTTTACGCCCGACAGACTTTGTGCTGATGCTGACAGAGTGATTACTGCTGCAGCAACGAAAAGTAAAAATCTTCTCATAATCTTTTGTTTTTATTTAATGATTTTTTTTCCATTCTTAATAACGATTCCCTTGTAATCGCTGTTCACCTTCTGACCTGCTACATTGTAAAGGCTCTCGCCAGAGCTAACGCTAAAGCCAACGCTCTCAATGCCACTTGGCAGATTCTCTATCTTACCCTTACCTGCATTCACTATCTCGCCTGTGGTAGTGTCTGTCACGAATGCCACAACGAAGGTGTTTGCTTCGTTTGCGTATGTTGGCAATTCGGCTGTGAGGGTGTGGTTGTAGGTCTCGCCCTTAGCAACTGCTGCCAGTCCTACTGCCTCGCCGTTTGGCGATGGATACACACCACGGGCAATGTCATCTACAATGATATCGCAATGACCTGGCATATCCTCAAAACCGCCCATTGGACCGTAACCTCCTCCTGCATAGTAGTTGGTCTGGTAGAGTGGAAGCTGGTCTTCCACGATTACATATGTGATGTTGTATTTGTCGGCAACTTCGCTCTTGGCAAACTGCAGTACTGAAGTGAGCACGAGCATACCGTCTTCTACCTTACCGCTTGGCTTAACTTCCATTGTTGCCACAACATCCATCTTCGACAAGCAATCCTCCAGTTCCTCAAAACCAGGATCGGCCACATATTCACGGTTCACAAGGCATGAAGGGTATCCATCAATGAATCCTCCAATCCAACTGTCGTATGCCTTCACTACATAATCATCGCCATTGTGTACGGCAATTCCAATGAAGGTATCTGGATATTTCTCGGTCATCTCGCGCAAGCCAACAATACCGCGAACACAGAATCCACACCATGCTCCTGTTGCTTCCTCAACGAGCATCTTCTTGTAGAACACCTCCTTTGCAAAGGTGATGTCACGACTGATAGCATTGTCGTCTGGCAATTCGTCTGCAGTACCGTCTGCCCAAGCTGCCTCGAGGGTAATCTTTCCCTGAACTTCCTCGTTGATGGCATCTGCTGCAATCTCGAACACCACTTCCTTTGTGTCGCGATAGTTGAGGGTGGCTGCTACGGTGTAACTGCCTTTCACACGACCGTCGAGGATGTCGTAGTTGATAACTGGATTTACGGCTGGTGTGAGGGCGTTGTTCTTGAGTGTTGCCTTCACATTCACTGCATCGCCAATCTTGATAATCTCTGGCTGCAGTTTTGCACTCACGATAGCGAGGTCGTGCTGTGGCAGTCCTTCGCCTTCTACAATTGCCTCAACTGGCAGAGCACCTTTCTTGCTATAGTCGGTCCACTTGCCGTTCTTGCAAATCCAACCTGTGTTGTCGGCTGCTGCTGAGAGAAGGAATGCAATGACATTCATCTTCTTTGGCTGTGTGAATGCGAATCCCACCCATACGCCTGTCTCAGCATACTCGCTGATGTTGATGGCGTTGTCAAGTTGTACGGCATTCCAACCGCCCTGAGCGTTGCCTGTTCCACTGGCCAGGTCTTCGCCGTCTTTCTCAGCACGAACCCATACTGTTATCTGTTCAGGAAATGACGATGATGTTGGTGCCAAACCAGCATTCACGGCTGTAATCTGGCAACTTGCATATGCCTTCAGCATAGCAGGGGTGATGAACACTGCCTCCTGAATAGTGGCATCAGTACCGGTAATACCTGTTACAGTTCCTTCTGCATCATTTGCAATCTTACCGTCGGTGTAACCCACATGAATACCTTCACCCATGGCAGGAATAGCCACAGCAAAGAGCAATAAAGTAAAAATCGAAAGTAAATGTTTCCTCATATATACATTATTTATTATTAATAATTCTATGTTGTTTTATCTCTCTTAATGATAGAAATCCATTTTCGCCTACAAAAGTACATAAAATCTCCCAAACAACCAACAATATGTTGCATTTTCTGTCATTTTCCTTATAATTCCGTTCATTCCCGCCTTCGTCTTCGTTTTCGTCTTCTTTATTCCTGATTTTCTTCAGGATTTTCGTTTAGAAGTCTTTCTCCGCTGACGCTATGAAAGCGGCCCTTCGGTTCGATTACGAGAAGTCGTAGACTTCGATCCCCCCTTATAATTCCCATATAAAGCGACGCACTGTCGCGCATTTTAGTAAGGATTTTCATTTTAGATTATATCCGCAGATGTTGTGTAATTCAAAAAAATAAGATTGCAAAGATATCGTGAGCGGAGCGAGCAGGAGATATAGTAAAAATCCGTTTCATCCGTTCTATCCGTGTTCGTTAAAAATAAAATTTTCGTTGTTTCATTTTCTTCTTTTTTAATTACTTGATGAAATTTTGAAGATATTTTTCGCAGATTTTCTTGCTTATATCGAGAAAACACTTTACCTTTGCAGTCGTTAAAACCGTGTATTTACACAAAATAAGCAAAAAAATCTATGCAAATCAATAGAAAAAGATACCTCGACAAGCTGATTAAGAGCTGTGGCAACGGAATGATCAAGGTCGTAACTGGCATGCGAAGATGTGGCAAGTCCTACCTGTTGTTCACCATCTTCAAGGAGTATCTCTTAGGCAGTGGTGTGCAGCAAGAGCATATCATCGAGGTGGATCTTGAGAACCGTCTGAATAAGAAGTTGAGAGATCCGGATGCATTGATGGAATACATCTACGGTCGTTTAGGACAAGACGGAAGATACTATGTGCTGCTCGATGAGGTGCAGCTGGTGCCAGAGTTTGAGGATATTTTGAACTCTTTCCTGAAGGTGCCCAATGTTGATGTGTTTGTCACAGGATCGAATGCTCGGTTGCTGTCGAAAGATGTGATTACTGAATTCCGAGGGCGTGGTGATGAGATACGAATCCATCCTCTTACATTCAAGGAATTCTCGGACTTCAGGGGCAGTAGTTCTGAAGAAGCTATTCGCGAGTATATGTTGTATGGCGGTCTGCCTCAGGTAGTATTGGAGGAGGATGAAGAGAAGAAAGTGAACTATCTGGAACAGCAGATGGAGCATACATACCTGAGAGACTTGAAGGAGCGTTATGACATCAGACAAGACGATGACCTGAAGGAACTGGTGGATATCATGGCATCGTGTGTGGGCGGGTTGACCAATCCACCAAAGATTGCAGATACATTCAGGTCTGTGAAACAGAGCAGTATCTCGGTAGATACTATCCGTCAGTATTTGGAGTATATGGAGGATGCCTTTGTTCTGGAACGTGCCATTCGATATGACATCAAGGGACGGAAGTACATCGACTCTCCATACAAGTATTACTTTGAGGATCTGGGCCTGAGAAATGCCCGTTTGGGATTCCGTCAGACTGAGGTCACTCACATGATGGAGAATATGCTCTACAACGAGCTGCGAGCTTGTGGATTCTCTGTAGATGTAGGCCAGATATATACAGAGCGTAAGACTGAAGATGGCAAGCGTCAGCGCCAGACTCTTGAAGTTGATTTTGTATGCAACCGTGGTTATCAGCGAGTGTATATCCAGTCGGCATACGCCTTGGCAACACCTGCGAAGGAGGATCAGGAACTGGCATCGCTACGCAAACTACGAGATGGGTTCCGCAGAATAGTGATAGTAGGTGGCCTCCAGCCGACATACATGAACGAGGAAGGGGTCTATATCGTGAATCTAAAAGACTTTCTGGCTACTCCCGAACGATTTGTGGATGCGAATGCATGACTAAATGGGACATCGAGGAGTTCCTGTCCTGCCCGCTGTTTTAGTGTTAATCCCCCTCTCTCATTCCTTTCCCCCGCCCCTGAGGGGGCTTTTGACTTGCTATCAAAATGCAGGGGATAGGGGCTTTTCCATTGTTTTGCGTCGCCGTCAGGTCCTCGGGCTCATTGTGCCCGAGGCTC
>DCIM01000006.1:0-3236 GCA_002316005.1 Prevotellaceae bacterium UBA1726
CCGTGCTCTACATCTTCGCCCAGATCCTGATCTACGCAGGCTCGGTCTTCGGCATTAGCGCTTACATTGACAAGAATAATAATAACAAGAATTTACAGAATTAACAGAATATTTTTTTTGAACATTAATTGCCATTAATTAGCCATTAATTTTTCATTAATTATAATTCGTGAAATTCTTTCTCCGCTGCGCTATGAAAGCGGCAAAGCCGAGCGCGCGAAATTCGTGGTTAAAGACTTAAAAACAAAACTTATGAAGAAGAACATTTGGCAGATTATCATTCAGACAGTGATAACGATTCTCACGGCGTTTTCGACGACCATTGGCACGAACGCCCTGATGTAACAGACCCTCTCTCCGCTCCCCCTGCTTAGGGGGAGGACCAGGGGAGATACAGAGGGGCTAAAAAGGGCTTCCCATTGCGGGAGGTCCTTTGTGTGTATATACAATAAGATGTGGGGGATTTACTTCTTGAACAGTTTCTGGGCGAAGTCGGTGAGATAGATGCGCCAGTTGCGCCAGATGTGACCGCCGTCGGTTTCTACATACTCGTAGCGATAGTTCTTCTCGTCGAGATACTTGCGGAGGTCGGCATTGCTCTTATAGAGGAAATCGGTGCTGCCAATGGCAATCCAATAGAGTTTTGGATTCGACTTGAACAGACGCTCCAACTGCTGCTGTGCCTCGGTGCTTGCCTTAATCTTATCGTAGAACGGTGCATTGACATCGATGTTGCCGTCGAGATGCAATCCTGCTGAGAAAAGACCGTAGTAGTC
The DNA here is from genome assembly GCA_002316005.1 of Prevotellaceae bacterium UBA1726. Taxonomy (GTDB): domain Bacteria; phylum Bacteroidota; class Bacteroidia; order Bacteroidales; family Bacteroidaceae; genus Prevotella. The sequence goes on from DCIM01000006.1 coordinate 777, forward strand.
GAATGTCTCTGGATAGAGACGGCTGATGGCGAAGGTGTGGCCACCACCCATCGAAAGACCGCATACAGCACGACCAGCGCGCTTCTTGATAGTGCGGTAGTGGGAATCGACATACTTCACTACATCCATGAAACTGCCTTCCATGGTGTTGGCTGCTGGTCCCTGATGGCCCATGAACGATGGTACATACATGCCCTTCGACCACTCGCCTGGTGCTGCCTGACAGTTTGGATTGCCATTGGTCATGACGATGATCATTGGCTCGGCCTTGCCCTGAGCAATGAGGTTGTCCATGATCTGTGCGGCACGACCGAGTTCGCTCCATGCATTCTCATCGCCACCAGCACCATGCATGAGGTACATCACTGGATAGGCCTTCTTGCTGTCAGCATAGCCGGCTGGTGTGTAAACGGTCATGCGACGGTTCATCTTCAACTGTGGCGAATTGTACCACACCTTTGCGAGATTGCCATGAGGAACCTCGTTGACGCTGTAGAGATTGCCCTTGTCGCCTTCCTTCTCGGTGACGATGAAGATTGATGTGTAGGTGGTGATGTCGCGGTTCATATACACATTGGCAGGGTCGTTGATACGCATGCCATCAACGGTGAAGGCGTAACTGTAGAGTTCTGGCTGGAGTTTCTCTGATGTGTACGACCAGATGCCGTTTGGACCTTCCTTCAACTCTACCGAGCCCTGTGCCTCCTGAGGGCCAAAAGGTGTGTCGACGATGACCTTTGGAAGGAAATCGCCTTCAACAGTTACCTTCACTGCCTTTGGAGCATAGAGATTGAAGGTGACGGTACCATCGTTGTTTACTACAGGCGACTTGACGCTTGCTGAATTGAAAAGGGCCTCCTGGGCCGAAACGGTAACGACACAGAACAGTGCCATCGCCAAAGAAATAATCTTTTTCATTTTTGTTTGTATTGGTTTTTATTTTATTTCTGCATGCAAAGGTAATAAAAAAAACGAAAACTACGGGCGAGTGAGGGCTTTGTTTATCTCACTTATCCGCTCGATGTCCATTTTCTCCACCTTACGGTCGTAGGTGACGATGCCGTTGATTTCGTGCTCAAGGTCGGTCGTCTGGGTGTAGATGGCGCATGAGAGGCCGAAATAGGTCTTCATCTGCTCCACCTCAGTGAGGAGATAGACATAGGTGTCGGTAAGTTGTTGCTTCGAGGTCATCATCTCGTAGGCATCGTTGCGCACCGGCCACATATGACCACGCACGAACAATCCCTTTCCGCCAAACTCGCCAAGGGAGGCAATACGCGTGTCGGTAGGCTTCGCCATATCGCGAGGCGTAATCTTTCCATAGGTGTGAATATCGATGAAATCGCTGATTTTTGTGTCTCCGTAGGCTTTTCTGTAGCCAGGGGCATAGTTGTAACCCGAGTGACCGTTAACCCAGCGAGAGGCGTCATATTGCTTTGTGTCGGCTGCTATCTCGGTGACATCGAAGGCACCCCAGTTCTCGTTGAATGGCACCCATGTGACAATGGAAGGACAACTGATGTGCTGGTCGATGATGGTGTGGAGTTCATCGCGGAATTCCTTTCTCACTTCGAGCGAGTCGGCATCGTCGGGTTCCCAGATGTTTGGCATATCCTGCCATACCATCATACCGAGGCGGTCGCAATGGTAATACCACCGCTGCGGCTCAACCTTGATGTGCTTGCGGATGAGGTTGAATCCGGCACGCTTCGCCAACTGTATGTCGTAGAGCAATGCCTCGTCGGTAGGGGCGGTGAAGATGCCATCTGGCCAATAGCCTTGGTCGAGAGGGCCGAGTTGGAAGACGAACTTTCCATTGAGCAACGGACGGGTGACGCCATCGACCTTGCCCACGGTGCATGAACGCATGCCGAAATATGACTGCACTTCATCGAGCACCTTGCCTTTCTTGTCCTTCAACAGCAGGCGAAGGTCGTAGAGGAATGGGTCGTCGGGACTCCATAGATGGGCTTTCTTCAGAGGGATATAGAAACATGTGTTGGCTTTTCCTTGCGCTGTTGCTACTGCCTTTCCATCGGCCATCGCCACGCCTTCAACAGCATAGCCTTGGTCGGACGACACAGTGACTGCCAAACGGCTGTTGGCAACATCGGGAATGAGGCGAAGGGAAGAGATGTGATGGTCGGCAACGGGTTCGAGCCACACCGTCTGCCAGATGCCCGAATTCCATGTGTAATCGCCTCGAGGACCATTCTTGCCCGATGGCGCACGACCGTCGTTAGGGTCGTAGGCAGCCACGACAAGGTGGTTGTCGCCCTTGCGAAGAAGAGAGGTGATATCAAACGAGAATGCATCGTAACTGCCCTTATGCTCGCCCACCTTCTTGCCATTTACGAAGACTGTTGCCTCATGATCGACAGCACCGAAATGGAGCAACACCCTACTACCCCGCCATGCCTCAGGCACACGGAACGAACGGTGATACCAGAGGTTTATCTC
>DCIM01000006.1:3344-5910 GCA_002316005.1 Prevotellaceae bacterium UBA1726
AGGCGACTTCGCCGAAGGGACTTTCTCGCCACCTGTGTAATCCCACATGCCGTTGAGGTTGAGCCATTCGCCTCTGACCATCTGCGGACGAGGATACTCCTTGAGCGGCACCTCGGCGGTGAGGGCTTCTTCACTCCACGGCGTAGGCAATGTGAACGACGAGAGGTCCTGCGCCATTGTATTCTGAATCGTTATGAATACCAGAATAAGGGTTGTAAGAGTCTTTTTCATCGCTTTGTCCTGATAATAATAACACCATTAGCACCGCGTGTGCCGTAGATTGAGGACGAAGCATCCTTGAGAACCGTCACTGACTGGACATCGTGAGGATTGATCATGCTGATATTTGATGTTGGTACATCATCAACAAGAATCAGCGGGTCGGTGGGGCAATTTATGGAACTGATGCCACGAATACGAACGGTAGCGTTAGGGCCATTACCGATGACCTGCACTCCCGGCACCTTGCCACGAAGATAGTCGAAGATGGTGGCATAACCGCCAATCTCCTTCTCGTTGATGTCGAGTTGGGATACAGATGTCGTCAGACGGTCTTTTTTCTGCGTGCCATAGCCGATTTCTATTGCCTCGTTGCCAGCAGTAACATCACGATGTGAACCGCAGGAAGACAACAAAACAAGGATTGCAAGCGATAGTTTAGTCGTAATTGTTTTCATCATTTTTGCCGTTTAAGGATTTCCACCACAAAGATAAGCATTTTTTTCTTAATAATAAAACAAGAATTTACAGAATCTATTTTTTGAACATTAATTACCATTAATTGCCCATTAATTTTTCATTAATTATTTTTGTTCATTCTTGCTCTGGCAAGCGGCCTCTTTGATTATTTATTATTTCATTAAGGTGTCGGCTGAGCGATGTCATTCTGTCTAAATAAATTTTTTGAGATTTTGAGCATAGCGACGACACAAAAAAAGGACCAACCCTGTGGAGGATTGGCCCTTTTTTATTAAATAAGGTGTGATTAGTCAGCAAGCTTTGCCTTGAGGAACTCGCGATTGAGGCGAGCGATGTTAGCGATTGACTCGTTCTTTGGACAAACAGCCTCGCAAGCGCGTGTGTTTGTACAGTTACCGAAGCCAAGCTCGTCCATCTTTGCAACCATTGCCTTAGCACGCTTTGCTGCCTCTGGACGGCCCTGTGGGAGGAGTGCCAACTGTGAAACCTTTGAAGAAACGAACAGCATAGCTGAACCATTCTTACAAGCAGCAACACAAGCACCGCAACCGATACATGTAGCGCAATCCATTGCCTCGTCAGCATTCTGCTTAGGGATGAGGATAGCGTTAGCATCCTGTGCCTGACCTGTACGGATTGTGTTGTAACCACCAGCAGCGATAATCTTATCGAATGCTGAACGGTCAACCATACAGTCCTTGATTACTGGGAAACCAGCTGAACGCCAAGGCTCAACAGTGATTACATCACCATCGTTGAAACGACGCATGTAGAGCTGACATGTTGTAGCACCTGAAGCTGTCTTGCCGTGTGGTGTACCGTTGATGTAGAGTGAACACATACCGCAGATACCCTCGCGACAGTCGTGGTCGAATACGAATGGTTCCTGGCCGTCGTTGATAAGCTGCTCGTTGAGCATATCAAGCATCTCGAGGAATGAAGTGTCATCAGGGATGTTCTTCATCTCGCGCTGGTCAAAATGGCCCTGATCCTTAGGTCCATTCTGCTTCCAATATTTGATTGTGAATGAAATATTTGCCATAATTTTTAGCCCCCACCTAACCTCCCCGAGGGGAGGAATAGAATGTCTGGGGTTGACATTTTATTAATTAATAATTAAATTAAATAGGCATTATCCTTTCCCTCCACTCGGGGAGGGTCAGGGAGGGGGCCTTAGTTCTTATAGTTACGTGTCTGAACCTTGATGATCTCGTACTCGAGTGGCTCCTTGTTGAGGACTGGAGTAGTATCGTCGTTGCCCTGATACTCCCAAGCACCTACATAGAAGAAGTTCTCGTCATCGCGCTTAGCCTCACCTTCCTCTGTCTGGTGCTCCTCGCGGAAGTGACCACCACATGACTCCTCACGATGGAGGGCGTCGTTAGCGATGAGCTCACCCATGAGGATGAAGTCGCGGAGATGGATAGCCTTGTCAAGCTCTACATTGAGACCTTCCTTTGTACCAGGAACGAAGAGGTTGGTGTTGAACTCCTGACGGAGAGCCTTCATCAACTTGAGACCTTCCTCGAGACCAGCCTTTGTACGACCCATACCTACATGCTCCCACATGATGTGGCCGAGCTCCTTGTGGATAGAGTCAACAGAACGCTTACCCTGGATGCCGAGGAGACGGTTGAGCTCATCGTCAACAGCCTTCTCTGCCTCTGCGAACTCAGGAAGTTCGGTTGAGAGGCGTGGCCAGATTGCCTGGTCAGCAAGGTAGTTCTGGATTGTATAAGGGAGTACGAAGTAACCATCAGCAAGACCCTGCATAAGAGCAGAAGCACCAAGACGGTTAGAACCGTGGTCAGAGAAGTTACACTCACCGATAGCGAAGAGGCCAGGGATTGTTGTCTGGAGCTCATAG
>DCIM01000085.1 GCA_002316005.1 Prevotellaceae bacterium UBA1726
GAAAGGGCGGATTTTGTGTTAATTGTAGGTGTCATTCCGCTTGATTTACCTGCTCATTTCACTTAAATGACCACCTCATTTCAGTTAAATAACCTTATCATTTCAGTTAAATGATTGTGTCATTTCAATTGAATGACCGCAAGAAACCAATGGAATGACTTTGGCATGAAATCTGTTGTAAAAGAATTAAGTGAAAAATCCTCCATTCCTCCATAATTGCATCTAAAGGATTGATATTCAATGGGTTATATCATGGAGGATCTATCTCCAATCCTCCATATATCTTCCATAATCTTCCATTCTCCGGTACCTTGGAAACCAGAAAATTCATGCTCAAAGAGAGTTTGGATGAGTTTTTATGGAGGATTTATGGAAGATCTCGTAGATGTCCTCCATAGTGTAAAGTGGTGTGTTTCAGGGTGTTAGCTCCAAAAATGGAGGAATGGAGGATTTTTTGTTTAATTCTCACATAATTTTTTCCACTGTGTGGCTTCCTGAATCAGCCTGCCCCAAAATCAACCATAACTCACCTTAGGAGAACTCCCCCAAGGTGAGTGTATGAGTAGGTCTTATTTCAAGGTGATTGTCTTGCGTAGCAGATAATCGATGAATGGTTCGAGGTAGAGTTGCGACACCTGTGCCTGACGCTCGCTGGTGGTGATGCCGTCGCCCATACCCTCAAGGGCTATGGCTGTGAAGGCATTGTTTGTGTCGAGGTCGTTGACAATCTGTGCAGCCTTGCTTTCAACGCTCTTTCCGTCGATGAGGTCATCAACCTCTGCCATGAGGGCAATCACGGCCTTGCAGTCGGCCTTGAGTTTCAGCAACCAAGGACTGAGGTCGCGATACAGAAGGACATCGCTCTCTGAAGAGGAGTTCTTGAGTTGCCCTAATGTCTCGCAGTTGCCGACGATTTCATTCAACAGAGCCACGAGTTTCTCCGAGTTACCTTTGAAATGGTTGTTTACTGCGTATTTGTAATCCTTAATCAGGCGTCCCATCGGTGCAGGCTCGTTCCAACGGAGATAGTCGGCAAGGAATCGGTAGGCCTTCTGTACCTCTGCATTCTCAGTGAGTGAAGCAAACGAAGCCTCCCAACTGGTCTTGTTGTCGAAGCCACTGTTGTTCCATGCGTAGTCGGCAACCGAGAACAATGGAGTCTTTGAAATCTCGCCCTGCTGCATTGGGTTTGCCACCAGGCCGATGTTGTCAGTAAGCGTTTCAGGCAAAGTAGAACCGTTTCTCACTGCTGGCATGTCAACAAAGTTGCTGTACATATCCATTGGATAAATCTGTCCGTCGGCATTGTCGTTGCAAGGGTAGTTCCACCACCATGCCATCTCGCGACCGAACTCCTGGCGGATGTTGGCAGTGTGCTCGCAGTTTGGTACTGTCCACACACCCTGACCTGTGGTATAGACGGTAATATGCTTAGGAGTTTTGCCTATTGACTCCATGAATGCCATTCTCTGTTCTGCGCTGCTGGCGAAGTTGGAACAGTAGATCTGTGGCACGAAATGCAAAGGACGAACAGTGTCGGTGGCAACAGCCTTTGCAGTGTTCCAACGGTTCTCTATGGCCTTCTGCAGGTCGGCAACACGCTTGGCGGTAAGATCCATCTCAGCCTTCTCCTCAGGAATGCTCACGTCATCAACGAAGAGAGCGAACTGACGAATGCCCAACTGGTGCATCTTGTCGAATTTGCTCATGATGTCGTCTATGACTGTCTCACTCTCAATGAAACTGTCGCCCGGATGGATTGCCCAGATGAAGTTCACCTTTGTCTCGGCACTCACTTTCGCTATGCTGCGAATCTGCTCTTGCGTCATCCATCCGTTGCGCTCCTCCTCGGCAGTGATAGTGTCAGGATAAGGCTTTTGCCAGAACTGCGAATGGAAAGGGTCGCTCTTGCCGCCATACATGTAGGTGTTCATCTTATAACGCATCATGTAGCGCAAGAGGTCCTTCTTTACAGCAACGCTGTAAGGGAAACCGTAGTATCCCTCAACGACACCGCGGTTTTTCTGGTCGGCATAGTCGTTTATTTCCACGCATTCCAGTTTTCCTTCTTTGCTTTGCTCGAGAATCTGTTCAAGAGAAGCGAGGCCGAAGAAGACAGCATTTGTATGCTCGCCGACGATAGTAATTCCGTTGTCAGCAATCCTTATGGAATGGCTGTCGAACTTGCCCTGACGAGAGCGTGAAGCATCAACGCCGAGCATGATGTTATTGTATTTCTTGCTTGCTTTCTTTGTGAACATGCACTTGTATCCCGCATCGGTCAGTACTTGTACTGCACGATGGCGAGTGACAGCATCAATGTTCTTGTCGCAGACGATGTTTACGTTCTTTGTGAGGGTGATGTCGCCTCCGGTCATTGTCATTGACTGTGGAATAGGGTAGATGCTGTATTTCTGTGCAAAAGTGAAGCCTCCCCGTCCACAAAGGGGGAGAAGCATGATAAAGGAGAGGATGAGAAGATAATTCTTCATATTAGGTAGTATTATTGTTGTTTATTCGGGTTTATAGTTTGAACTCGCCTTTTGTAATTTCCTCGATGGTGAGTGGGAGGTAAATCATTTGGTAGAACTGTGGTTCTTCCTCGTAGTAGAAACCGAGGCGACCGTCCTTCTGGAGCGTCATTGTGCTATAGGCAGAACCTGTATGGCTCACCTGATAACTGCCCGTCCAATCGGATGCAAAGGCTGCAGCAGAGGCATAATCGGCAGGAGAAGCAAGTTCCTTGTAGTAGATGGTCACATTGTTGCGCTTCGGTCCGGCAGGAATGCTCTGGAGGGCAAGCCAACTGGTGCCCCCTTGCACTTTCTTGACCTTAAGTATCATTATTTCGCCATCGGTAGGTGTTCCGGTGTTGCTGATGCCACCAGGACAGTTGCGTGAGTCAACAGCCTCGTCCCATGTGCCTTCGCCGGTCTTTGGGTTTGTGTAGCGGAAGATGTTGAAATAGCGACCACCGTCCTTGCGCGAACTGATTACCACATTACCGTCAGGCAACTCCTCGCATTTCGGTTCGTCACCCTTTGGCACGCACACCTTGCGGTTGTCGCCAAGAACCTTCCACGAACGCCCGAAATCATCGCTGTAGAGAACGAAATTTCCCGCGTGTGTGCATAACGCACCATAAATACGGTAGTACTTGCCCACCTTGATGCGACTGCTCTGGCATATACGGCCCGAACCCATGAACAATGCAGGAGTCTCGCCCCCAAGAAGGGTGTGATATATCTCGAGAGTATGGTCCTGCGGTTTCTCGTCCCACACCCATTCGCCAGTCTTCTTGTTCAGATGGGCATGAATGGTGACGATTCGCTGAGGGTCGGCAAATGTGGAGTTCCAGTATGTGAGGTTTCCCGATGCACAAGTGAGGAGGAGTTCGTTATGTGTGCGGTCTGCAACAAAACAAGCATCACCATAGCCTGTGGTCTTGCCCTCGCCAGTGCCCACAAGCACTGGGCGCATCGCGTCCCATGTCTGTCCGTTGTCGCGACTGATTCGCTGCATGATGTCCACACGACCATAGCCGATGTCGTTGAAACAAGGGCGATAGTCGCTCAAGGCAATGATGTCGCCGTTCTTTGCTGTTGCAATAGCAGGAATACGATAAGGAGGCTGTCCTTCCACAGTGTGGAAAAGAACGGTCTGCGCCTGAGTAGCAACAGCCACCGCCAGACAGAATACGGCCAGAAGGAACTTTTTCATGATGATTGCTTTTTTGTTAGAGATTATAGATCCCTCGGATTACTTGTAGAACTGCGTGAATGCCTTGGTTGTATAGATTTGGTCCATGACAGAACCCGTCTCGCGGCAACTGTGCATCGCGAGAATACCATTACCCATATCAACGCCACGAAGTGGAATGCTTGATGCAAGGATATTGCCGAGAGTTGAACCGCCCGCCACATCGCTGTGGTTGACGAAACGCTGGCAAGGAACACCCGCCTCATTGCAAATCTCAGCAAAGACAGCCGCCGAGACAGCATCGCTCGCATACTTCTGTGCAGCATTGAACTTGATGACAGGACCACCGCCGAGATAAGGGTGGTTTGTTGGGTCGTATTTCTCTCCGTAGTTAGGATGCCAAGCGTGGGCATTGTCGGCAGAAACCATGAAGGCACGCTCTACAGCCTGATAGAATCCCTCAATGGTGTCGCCCTGAGCGAGAACCAATCGCTGGAGCATTGTTGCGAGGAAAGGACTTCCCGCACCTTGCTTTGTCTGCGAACCAGTTTCCTCGTTATCGAAGATGGCAAGAACCTGTGTTGCCTTTGCCTTCTTGTTGGCAAGAAGAGCCTCAAGTCCTGCGAAACACATTGACAAATCGTCGAGTCGTCCTGAAGAAATGAACTCGTCGTGAATGCCGAAAGTGCAAGCCGGTGTTGCATCAGCGAGGTAGAGGTCGAAGTCGAGGATTTCCTCCTTCTTGATGTTCTGTTCATCGCAGATGGCATTGACGAGAAGATTACCCACTTCGAGTCTGTCGGTGATGATGCCAAGTATTGGCAGCATATCCTTCTGCTTGCTCAATGCCACACCATCGTTCACCTGGCGGTTGAAATGAATGGCGAGATTGCTTATCTGCAGCAGTGGGCGCTTGATGTGGAGGAGGAGAGTCTTTGGATTGAGGGCATCCTCACCGCGTACAATCACACGACCGGCAATGGTCAATGGACGATCGAACCAAGTTGACATGATAGGACCACCGTAAACCTCAGTGTTCAGTTTTACGATACCCCCTTCGCAAGTCATCTCTGCATTAGGTTTGATGCGGAAAGTAGGCGAGTCGCAATGAGCGCAAATCATTCGGAATCCAGCCTCGCTGAGTTTCTCCTTTCCAATGCGGAAGGCATAGATGGAAGAATCATTTTTTGTTACATAGAGTTGGTCTCCCGCCTTTACCTTACCAAGAGGTTTTGTAGGGTCAATACGACGGAAGCCGTTAGCCTCCAGTTCGTTTGCAATATTCTTTACAGCCAGGAAATTCACTGGCGAAGCATCGAGAAGTGATAATAATCTTTGTATCATAGTGATTTGTTAGTTTCAGGTTCTACATTTTGAGAAGCGTTATTTTCTTTTTTCGTGGCCTCGGGATAAGAGATACGAGTGTGGTAGATATTCTTGAGGCGGTCGATGAGAATCTGCTTGGCAATGGCTATATCGCGGAAGTTGATAGGACACTCCTTGAAATAGCCCTCAGCCACCTGACCATCAACAATACGGTTTACCAATGTAGAGATATTCTCCTCAGTATATTCCGACAACGAGCGTGAAGCCGCCTCCACACTGTCGGTCATCATGAGAATAGCCTGCTCACGGGTGGAAGGATTAGGACCGGAATAGGTGAATGGCGTAGGGTCAATCTCCGTCTCAGGATTCTTGTTCTGTTCTTTGACGAAGAAGTATTTTGTCATACCAGTTCCGTGATGCGTAAGGATAAAATCCTTAATGAACTGAGGCAGGTCGTTACGCTCAGCAATACGGATACCATTGGTGACATGATTGATGATAGTGCGGGCACTCTGTTCAGAAGACAGATTGTCGTGAGGGTTGACACCCGCCTGATTCTCTGTGAAGAACACCGGATTCTCCATTTTTCCGATGTCGTGGTAGAGCGCACCGGTACGCACCTTCAGACTATCTGCACCAATCCTGCTTGCAATCTCTGCCGCCAGATTAGCCACCGTGATGGAATGCTGGAATGTGCCAGGGGCAATCTCACTAAGGTCGCGCAAGACACCTTTGTTGGTGTTCGACAACTCAAAGAGCGTCATGTCCGATTCGAAGTCGAACAACTTTTCAATGAGATACATCAGAGGGTAGGCCAGCAACAGCAATACACCATTGATGAAGAAGTGAGAGTACATGTCGGCATCCAGTTTCTGAAGGTCGTTGCTCTCCATCAACTGCAATGAGAAGTAAGCCAGAACGCTTGCTATTGAAACAAGTAAGGCAGTCTTCAACACCTGTGCACGACTCGACATCTCGCGTAGCGAGAATACTGCAGCCATACCCGCCACAAACTGTACGATGAGGAACTCATACTGATAGTTCACCGCTGCTGCACAGATGAGGATTGTTGCCGCATGCGTGATGAATGCAGTACGAGAATCAAGGAATACACGCGTGAAGATTGGTACCATGCAGAATGGTATGATGTAAACCGAGAAGAAGTTATGCTCCATCACAAGCGATGTGATGATAGGGAACACCGTCAGGAGTGAATAGGCCATCATCATCGAGCGCGTTTTCTTGTAATAATCGCGGCGGAACAGACGAAGGTATGTAGTGAAACACGCAACGACAAGAATGACAAAGATAATCTGTCCAAATAATGTGTCGCGGAACTCACCGTTGTTGATGTTTCGCTGCTTTTTCTCCTTCTCAAACGATTTTATCACGCGGTCGGTATGTTCATTCACCATATCGCCTCGGTCGATAATCTTCTGTCCGCTATAGACAATTCCTTTCGTAGGCGGAATGGAGTTTATCATCTCTTCGCGCTCATTCTCGGTGCGTTCCTTGTCGCAGACAACATTTGGCACGATGTATTCGTTGAGATTGCATTTCTGCAACACCTGTCTCAGTTCTCCCAGTTCATCGTCGATAAACAACTGGCTATATGCCGTTCGGGTGGAGTAGAGGTAAGAGATGTAGCGACTCTCCGTTTCCTTTCCGTTGATGATACGCACCTGTCGGGTGGAGTCTTGCGCCAGTTCGCTGTAGTCCTGAGTTGACATAATTCCCGCCTGATAGACACGATGCAGGCGATTGGTTACTATTCGCAGATATTCCGCAGGCAGTCCTGGGAGTCCGTCTTTGTAGTCTTGCTCGAGTTTTTCTATCTCCTCGCGTTCAATATCATTGTTTATTGTGAAATAAGGCTGGAATTGCGCCATAGCCGAGTCGCACTCCTGCTTGTATGCCTCATCGCTCTTGTAGATAGGGAAGTCGAACTTCGCTATGAAAGTGCCGTACAGCCAAGGCATTCCTATATCGTAGTGGAATGTCTGCGAATCATTGCGAGGCATGAAGAAGAGAATCATCACGATAGAAGCAATGATGATGAGATTGCGGCTTATGGCATCACGCACAAAATGCGGTTTCTTATCAGTATTGGATTTCATCATATTTGTATTATGTTCGACTGCTCGTTTCACAGCCTTATGTCATATTTTTGTTTTCCGTCTGCGAAAATACGAAAAAACCTTCTCTTTTGAGAAAAAAAAGTTGTAAATTTGCAAAAAAAATAAGTATATAGCCCATTTATGGCTATCTAAACCGTATTTTGAAGATGTCAGAAAGAAAAGTAAGGGTGCGTTTTGCACCAAGTCCAACAGGCGCACTTCACATTGGAGGTGTGCGTACAGCATTGTATAATTATCTATTCGCTCGTCAGCATGGTGGTGATTTGGTTTTCCGTATTGAGGATACCGATTCAAACCGTTTTGTGCCAGGTGCTGAGGAGTATATCCTCGAGTCATTCCGCTGGCTCGGAATCAAGTTCGACGAAGGTGTAAGCTTCGGTGGTGACAAAGGTCCTTACCGTCAGTCAGAGCGTCGCGAAATCTATAAGAAGTATGTAATGCAACTTCTTGAAAACGACAAGGCTTATATCGCTTTTGATACTCCAGAGGAACTTGAGGCAAAGCGTGCTGAAATCCAGAATTTCCAGTATGATGCAGCAACACGCCTTCAGATGCGTAACTCATTGACACTCAGTAAGGAGGAAGTCGATGAGCTCGTTGCAGACGGCAAGCAGTATGTTGTTCGTTTCAAGATTGAGCCAGGTGTGGAAGTTCATGTTCACGACCTTATCCGTGGTGAGGTTGTCATCAAGAGCGATATCCTTGATGATAAGGTTCTCTACAAGAGTGCAGACGAACTCCCAACATATCACCTCGCAAACATCGTTGATGACCACCTTATGGAAATCTCGCATGTCATCCGTGGTGAGGAGTGGTTACCAAGTGCTCCACTTCATGTACTCCTCTATGAGGCATTCGGCTGGCAGGACACAATGCCACAGTTTGCTCATCTCCCATTGCTCCTGAAGCCAGAAGGCAAGGGTAAACTCTCGAAGCGTGATGGCGATCGTCTCGGTTTCCCTGTATTCCCACTCGAGTGGCATGATCCTAAGACTGGTGAGGTTTCTTCGGGATATCGTGAAAGCGGTTATTTCCCAGAGGCAGTTGTCAACTTCCTTGCTCTCCTCGGTTGGAATCCAGGTACAGAGCAGGAGATGTTCACACTCGATGAACTCGTTCAGGCATTCGACATCTCTCGCTGTTCGAAGGCAGGTGCGAAGTTTGACTTCCAGAAGGGTATGTGGTTCAACCACGAGTATATTCTCCAGAAGAGCAACGAGGAAATTGCAGAGTTGTTTGCACCAATCGTTGCAAACAATGGTGTTGAGGAGCCACTTGAGCGTGTGACAGAGGTTGTCCGTATGATGAAGGACCGCGTTAGTTTCGTAAAGGAACTCTGGCCACTCTGTTCGTTCTTCTTCATTGCACCAACAACTTATGATGAGAAGGTGAAGAAGAAGCGCTGGAAGGAGTATTCTCCACAGCAGATGACAGAACTCTGTGAGGTTCTTGCAGGTCTTGACGATTTCTCTATTGAGAGTCAGGAGGCTGCTGTTCATGCTTGGATTGAGGCTAAGGAATACAAACTTGGTGATGTTATGAATGCTTTCCGTCTCTGCCTCGTTGGTGAGGGCAAGGGTCCTGGTATGTTCGACATCTCGGCATTCCTTGGTAAGGAGGAGACACTGAAGCGTGTTGAAGTCGCTTTGAAGAATCTCTAAATCAATGTATCAGTTAGCAATACATATCTATCTGGTGGGTGTTGCCATTGCCAGTCTTTTCTCCGAAAAGGTGAAGAAGATGTGGCGTGGCGACTGTGCTGCCATTGACACCCTTCGCGAGAAGATTGAACCCGGTGCAAAGTATGTGTGGGTTCATGCCGCCTCGCTCGGAGAGTTTGAGCAAGGACGCCCACTGATGGAGCGTATTCGCAAGGATCACCCGGAATACAAGATTCTCCTTACCTTCTTCTCGCCTTCGGGCTATGAGGTGAGGAAAAACTATGAAGGAGCCGATATTGTGACATATCTGCCTATTGACACTCGTCGCAATGCCCGCCGATTCCTGCGTACTGTCCGTCCTGTGATGGCATTTTTCATCAAGTATGAGTTCTGGTACAACTATCTCCATATCCTCAAGCATCGCAATATTCCTACATATAGTGTGAGCAGTATCTTCCGCCCTGAGCAGATTTTCTTCCGTTGGTATGCAAAGAGATATGCGCAGGTGTTGAAATGCTTCACCAAACTCTTTGTGCAGAACGAGGAGAGCAAGCAACTCCTTGCCACTATTGGCGTTACAGATGTGGAGGTTGTAGGCGATACCCGTTTCGACCGTGTTCTCGACATCAAGGCTGCAGCAAAGCAGTTGCCAGTTGTTGAGGCATTCAAGAACGGAAAGAATACTTTCGTGGCAGGTTCGTCATGGCAGCCAGATGAGGAGATATTCATTCCATTCTTCAAGAACCATCCTGATTGGAAACTCATCATTGCTCCACATGTAATCGGTGAGGATCATCTTCGCCAGATTGAGCAACTCCTCGCGGCAAATGGCCGTAAGGCGTACCGTTATACAGATGTTGTTGAGAAGTCGGGTGATGCCCTCTTCTCTGATGAACCTTCGGCTCTTATCATCAACTGCTTCGGTTTGCTCTCGTCAATCTACAACTATGGCGAGGTGGCTTATGTAGGTGGTGGCTTTGGTGTGGGAATCCACAACACCCTTGAGGCGGCTGTGTGGGATGTACCGGTGTTCTTCGGTCCAAACAACCAGCGTTTCCAGGAGGCACAGGGACTGAAAGCCTGTGGCGGTGGAATTGAGATAAGCAATGCAGATGAGTTCAATGAAAAGATGGAGCGTCTTATTGCAGATGAGGCTTATCTCAAGCAGACATCATCGGCGGCTGGCGATTATGTGAAGAGTCGCAGTGGTGCCCTTGATAGATTCTATGGTCAGTTGACATTCTAACAAATTCAACCATACTCTCTTCAAAAGGTGCCATCCCCACGATGACACCTTTTTAATTTATATACGCGCGAGAGTCTCTTTTTTCGCTAAAAGTTGCGAAATAGGGAAATTCCCCCATCATTGTAGGGAAAATTCCTTTTCATTAGTTGAAAATGTATTAACTTTGCATCCGAAATAGAACAAACGAATAAGATAAAGTAGACAAAAATTATGAAAAAGAATATTGTAATCCTCTGCGCTGCCACAATGATGTTGGCAAGTTGCGGTACTTATGCAGGTGCTGGTGCAGGCCAGGGAGCTTACTTTGGTGGAATCCTTGGTAGCGCTATTGGTGGAATCACTGGTGGACATCGTGGTCATGACCTCGGCACAATCCTTGGTATGGCAGGTGGTGCTGCTTTAGGTGCAGCAATCGGTAGTGCCGCTGACGACCAGCGTGCATCCGACCTTGAGATGTATCAGGCAGAGAAGGCTCGTCTTGCTGCAAACCGTCGTGCTCGCCAGAATCAGCAGACTGTGACAACTACAACCACTACGACAACAACAACTGTTCCTGAGGGCTACAGCTACGAGCAGGGTGCTATCCAGGATAGTGGTTTTGACAGCACAAACAGCGCTGACGACCGTATTGAACTCGATTTGAGCGACAACTCATCATCAGACTATAACAATGGTGGTTCAAGCGTAGAGACAATCACAGCAGAGACAGGCTCACCTGTTGTTGAAATTCGTAATGCCCGTTTTGTTGACGGTGATGGCGACAACGAGATTGCTCGCGGTGAGTCAAGCAATATTGTATTCGAGATTTACAACTCCGGTACTGCTACTGCATACAATCTCCAGCCAACAGTTCTTGAGACAACAGGCAACAAGCACATTCTTGTTTCACCTGCAATCCTCATTGAGAACCTCGGTGCTGGCAAGGGTGTCCGCTATACAGCACGCGTTGTGGCAGACAAGAGCCTGAAGGAAGGTGTGGCACAGTTCAGTGTTGCTGTCGTTCAGGGTTCGGAAACTCTGACAAAGGTTGTGAAATTTACTGTTCCAACAAAGAAATAATACATACTTTTAGACTACATCTACTAAAAAAACTATGGGGCGGCACATTTCAGTGTCGCCTTTTTTTTGAATCTTGAGAAAAAAGGAATAAAAAAATGTCCGAGTAATTGATTTTTTGTATTATATTTGCACCGTCATATGGAAATATAACATTTTAAACGATCTACAATATGGAAAAGACAAAGATTTACATTGCCTGCATAATTGCATTAGCAGTTGTGGCAGGTGCTGCATTCATCGGAAAGGGATTGAAGAATTTCCGTCAGAGTGAATCAACAATAAATGTTACGGGTATGGCTGAACGCGAAATCGTCAGCGACCTTATCGTGTGGAAAATCAGTCTCTCAGCCGATGGTGCTACCCGTTCGGAAGCCTACAGCGCATTCGAAGCAAACCATAAGTTGCTTATTGATTATCTGAAGGCGGCAGGCATTAAGAAGGAGAGTATCTCGGAGGATGGTGCAAACCTTAACAAGAAGACAAGAAGTTTCTATTCAGATGGCCACTACAATACTATTGATGACGGATTTGAAGTTGAGCAAACTGTGAAGGTTTCTTCAAATGATATTGATATGGTTGAGAAGGTTTATCAGGATATTGCAAACCTCTATGCCAAAGGCGTGAACTTCAACAGTATGGCACCAAGTTATTACTATACCAAGTTGAACGACCTGAAGAAGGAAATGCTTCACGAGGCAAGCAAGAATGCCTATGAGCGTGCAAAGACTATTGCTGATGGTTGTGATTGCGGCGTGGGCAAGTTGAACTATTCCACAATGGGTGTTTTCCAGATTGTAGGCTTGAACGATAACGAGGATTATAGTTGGGGTGGTACATTCAATACCAGCAGCAAGGTGAAAGTGGCAAGTGTCACTGTCAAGGCAAAGTATCAGACAAATTAATCCTATCTCTGCAATACAAAGAACGAGGGCATGTCATTCGACACGCCCTCGTTTGTTTTTTTTATCATTTGCAAAACGGAAAGAATCTTATACAATCACCTTTGTCTTTCTGTAATTATTGCGGAAGGTGGTAGGAGTACAGCCCTTCTTCTTCTTGAAGATACGGTTGAAGTATGACACATTGTTGAATCCCGATGTGTAGCACACTTCCACAATCGACATTGAACTGTCTGCAAGTTTGCGTGCGGCATAACCCAAGCGTACATCAATGATATAATCGGAGATACTCTTGTGAGTGCGGAGCTTGAAGAAACGGCTGAATGCCGAAGGAGTCATACCAGCAAGGTCTGCAAGTTCCTGAAGGCGGATTTCATTCTTGAAATGCTCAGCCACATATTCTGTAACCTTCTTTACACGACGGCTCTCTGTGGTAGTCTCTACATGAGCAAACTCTGTACTTGCCAACTTTCGGTAGTTGGTAATAGACAACTCGTAGAGGATTTCAAATAATTTCAGCACCTGATAGAAACCATTGTTCAGTTTCAGCAGATCTTCCAGACGCTCATAGATGTGCAAGATTGCCTCTGTGCCGAACACTACACCCATTGATGAATCCTGAAGCAGTCTGTTCACACTCGCCATGTGATTCTTTGACATAAGCGAATCGCCGAAAAGGTCGGTGGCAAACTGTATTGTTATCTCATGTATGTCGTCAGATTTGCAAGTGCCCTGCTGCCATTCGTGTTCAATGCCACTACCCAGCAAAGCGAGATCCACATCTCCAACTTCCTCGATGCTATCGCCTACAATGCGCTTTGCGCCACGAGCATGGCATACGAAATTCAGTTCGTATTCCTTATGTTTGTGCAAAGGATAAGTGAAAACCGTTTTATGGCGTTCTGCCAGATAGAAGCAATCTTTTTCAGAGATTGGAGTTACTTCGGAAATAATGTTACTCATATCAAGACTGAATAGGTTATGATTTGTTTGAGTTTAATATCATTTGCAAAGATACATAATATTTTTTTAACCACCAAAAAAATGACAGAAATATCGCTTTGCCCTCATCTGCAGATTGCTTTTTTAGTGTTGATTTTAGTGGTTTTACAAGGGTGGGAATGGTGTTTTGATACCTTTTTGCAACAAATGGACAAAAAAGTATAATTTGGTGCCATTGAAATGTATTAATTTTGCACCAGCGAATTCTCAATGGGAAATTTTGCACCAGCGAGTACAATGAATATCAAAATCGTATTTTTACACCTTAGACTACAATGATAAAGAAAACCTTACTATCGATTACAATTTTCATGATCTCTTTCGTGGCTCATGCGTTGGAAATGCCAGAAATATTCAGTGATAATATGATGCTTCAGCAGAATACTGAGGCAAAGATCTGGGGTTGGGCATCGCCAGGCTCTGTTGTTGAGGTTACTGTCTCATGGAATAATCAGAAGATTTACCGCACTGCCAATGCTAATGGCCGTTGGGATGTTGAGGTAAAGACTCCAAAGGCAAGCTATGATTTGCAAAGCGTTGTCATTAAGGAGTGTGAGGCAAAGGGTAAAAAGGTAATTGACTCAAAGACTATTAATAATGTTCTTATTGGCGAGGTGTGGTTCTGCTCTGGTCAGTCGAACATGGAGATGCCCTTGGGCGGTTTTTGGAATTGTCCTGTAGAGGGTGCTAACGAGGTTATTGCCCAGGCAGGTAGATATAAGAAATCTATTCGTGTTGTCACTATTGACAAGCATGGTACAGCTGAACCACAGGATCGCGTGAAAGGTCAGTGGCAGATTTGTGAACCAAAGAATGCCGGCGGTTTTTCTGCTTGTGGATATTTCTTCGCCCAGACTTTGACCGATCTTCTTGATGTACCAGTAGGAATCATCAGTTGTGCATGGGGCGGTTCGTGTGTTGAAGGTTGGTTGCCCAAGGAGATTCTTGAGACCTATCCTGACGGATTGGTTCCTTTCAGCGATTTTGACTATATGCAGAAGATGGTGATGTATAATGGTATGCTTCATCCACTTGCCGGATATACTGTTAAGGGATTCCTTTGGAATCAGGGCGAGAGTAATATCGGTCGTGAGAACGAATATGCCGACCGCTTCAAGACAATGGTGAACCTCTGGCGTAAGATGTGGAATCAGCCTGGCGACAAACTCCCAATCTATACTGTAGAACTTCCTCCATATTGGTATGATGATGTTAATGGACAGAATGGTCCGAAGTTCCGTGATGTCCAGCATAAGATTGCTCACGAACTTGCCAATAGTGGTTGCGTATGCACAAGCGACCTTATCTATGACTATGAACCAATGCAGATTCATGGTACAAAGAAAAAGGAGATCGGTCAGCGCCTTGCTTATATGGCTGCTGTTCGCGACTATGGCGTAGAAGGTATTGCAGCTGAGGCTCCTGAATTTGAATATATGACAGAGTGTGATGCTTCAAACGATGATAACACTGTCATTGCAGGTTCGAAAGTACAAAGTCCCGATATGAAAGGTCAAGTGTCGAAGATTTATCAACTTTATTTCACCAATGCACAAGACGGCTTTGACCGCATGACCGATATTGAAGGTTTTGAGGCACAGGACGAGAATGGCAACTGGTATCCAGCTGTAGTATGGTCTTCATCAGCATGGCAGAATGTGGAGAGAGTAGGTTGCTTCTTGAAACTTGCTTGTCCTCAGGCAAAGGAAGTGAAGGCAATTCGCTACTGCTACAAAAACTTCGTAAAGGGCTCGCTTCATAATATGCGTGGTCTCCCTGTTGTACCATTCACCACGGAAAAATAAATGATATGAAGAAATACGCGTTTTATATATTTGCTCTGATGATGGTTTTGGGTTCATGCTCGTCGGAAAAGAACGACTATGTAACTGTCAAGGATGGCAAGTTCTATCTTGATGGGAAAGAATATCGATATGTTGGCACGAACTTCTGGTATGGCGCTATTCTCGCAAGCGAAGGACAGGGTGGCAATCGTGAACGCCTTGTTCGGGAACTTGACGACATGAAGGCTATAGGTATTGATAATGTACGCGTGCTTGTCGGTGGTGATGGTCGTGATGGTATTCCAAGTCATATTGCGCCAAAACTCCAGACCGAGCTAGGCGTTTACAACGATACTATCCTCAAGGGTCTTGACTATCTGATGGTAGAACTCGAGAAACGTGAGATGAAGGCCATCCTCTATTTCAACAATGCGTGGGAATGGAGTGGTGGATATGGAGCATATCTCGATTGGGTAGGCTTTACAGGCGAAGTGCAGAGTTCTGATGGTAGTGGCATGAAGCATTTCGACCTTACCCCTGTTCCAAGCAAGGACGGATGGTGGGAGTATATGCAGTATGTGGGCAACTTCATACTCAACGACTCTGCGAAGGCGCTTGCTGCAAAGCATGTGGAGAATATGGTAACCCGTAAAAACTCTATCACCGGCGAACCTTATAAAGACTCAAAGGCGCTCATGGCATGGGAAATTGCCAATGAACCACGCTGCTTTGTCAATGATTCTCTGCATAAGACAAAGTTTGTGGAATGGATTGACGAACAGTCATCGCTCATAAAGAGTCTCGACCCAAACCACCTTGTTACCACAGGTTCTGAAGGTGAGTGGGGCTGCGAGAACGATCTCGACTTGTTTGAGGCAATCCACACCTTGAAGAATATCGACTATGCATGTATTCACATCTGGCCAAACAACTGGGGATGGATTGGCAAGTTCAACCAGAACTACGATGCCGACAAGACCATTGCAGAAGATGCGCCAGATCCAATCGTGGACAATGTGCAGGTGGCTTGCGACTCAACACTCGCTTATATTGAGCGCGCTTACGAAAGAATGTCGAGAGCAGGAAGGCCTGTTGTACTTGAGGAGTTTGGATATCCACGCGATCGCTTCCTTTTTACTCCCGGTTCGCCAACAAAGGGCCGCGATACATATTATAAATATGTATTCTCGATTATCCGCGACTCAGGTAAGATTGCGGGATGTAACTTCTGGGGTTGGGGCGGTTCTGCTAATGTGAAGCATACCATCTGGCAGCGCTGGGACGATTATGTGTGCGATCCAGCCCAGGAGGAACAAGGTCTTAACTCTGTGTTCAAGGTTGATGAATCAACAATACAGATTATTAAGGAGATGACTTCCCAGTTGACCTCAGCAAAGTAAATTTTGAAAAAGTAGTAATATTATAATGAATAAGTTTTTTGGTTTATTGTTGGTGGTAGTTAGTGCCTTGAATCTGCATGCGCAGATAAAGGGTACTAACTTTACCGTTACTGTTACTCCCGACCATAAGGACTGGACTTACAAGGTAGGTGAACAGGCTGTGTTTACTGTAAATGTACTGAAAAGCGGTACTCTTGTGGATAATGCAGAAATCAGTTATGAGATGGGTCCTGAGATGTATCCTACTCAGAAGAAGGATATGACTTTGAAGGATGGAACCTGTAAGATGAAGGGTGGTATGACTACTCCTGGATTCTATCGTCTCACCGTCACTGCCCATATCGGTGACAAAGACTACAAGGGAATGTGTACAGCCGCTTTCTCGCCAGAGAAGATTCAACCAACAACACAATGTCCAAAGGACTTCGATGATTTCTGGAAGACAGCAATAGAACAAGCTCGTTGGACAGCCCTCGAACCAACATTCGAGTATCTGCCAGAGCGTTCAAACTCACAGATTAACACCTATCATGTCAGTTTCCAGAACGACCAGTGGGGCAGGAGAGTGTATGGCATTCTTAATGTCCCAGTAAAACCAGGCAAATATCCTGCATTGCTCCGTGTTCCTGGAGCAGGTGTGCGTCCTTATGGTGGCGATCAGTGGTTTGCGTCAAAAGGTGCCATCGTTCTTGAAATTGGTATTCATGGTATTCCTGTCACAAATCAGCAGTCGTACTATGATCAGATTTTCACGGCTGCCCTTGCTAACTATTGGGAGCATGGTACAAACGACAGAAACAAGAACTATTACAAGCATGTAATAACAGGTTGTATCCGTGCCATCGATTTCATTGAGACCCTAAATAAGGATGGAATTGAGTGGGATGGCAAGAATCTGGCAGTAACAGGTTCTTCGCAAGGAGGATTCCTGAGTCTTGCAACTACTGGTCTTGACAAGCGTGTCAGTTGCTATGGTGCCGTGCATGCGGCAATGTGCGACTATGAGGCTGCACTGAAGAATGTAGCTTGCGGTTGGCCACATTATTTCTATTACGACAAGGCAAATGTGGATATGCGTCAGGTTGAGCAGTCTCGCTATTACGATGGTGTGAACTTCGCCCGTCGCATCACTGTTCCAGGCTATTTCTCGTTTGGTTTCAACGATGATGTGGTACCCCCTACAACAGCTTATGGAACATATAACATAGTGAATGCGGAGAAGCTAATCTCGCCTTATCAACTCACTGGTCATTATTGGTATCAAGAGCAGTGGGACGAGTGGAATGCGTTTCTCCTCAATAAGTTGGGCATTGAATAGTCTGCCATTAACAGAAGAATAATAATTAAAACAAAATACAATAGGAATTATGGAAAATAAGATTTACGGTCACTTTGATGATGTGAATCGAGAGTATGTCATTACCGATCCAGCGACTCCGTTCCCTTGGATCAACTACCTTGGTAATGAGGACTTTTTTGGGTTGATAAGCAATACTGCTGGTGGTTATGACTTCTATAAGGATGCGAAATTCCGTCGTATCACCCGTTATCGTTACAATGGTGTGCCAATGGACAATGGCGGTCGCTATTTCTACATCAACGATAATGGAACAGTTTGGAACCCTGGATGGAAACCTTGCAAGACTCCGCTCGACTCGTATGAGTGTCGTCATGGTATGAACTACACCCGCATCACTGGTAGTAAGAATGGTGTGAAGGCAAGTGTGTTGTTCTTCGTTCCTTTGAAGACATGGGCAGAAGTACAGAAGGTGACACTCACCAACGAGAGTACAGAGAAGAAGACTCTGAAATTGTTCTCTTTCGCTGAGTGGTGTCTGTGGAATGCTGCTACAGATATGGAGAACTTCCAACGTAACTGGTCAACCGGTGAGGTGGAAATTGATACTGCAGACAATAAGACTGTCATCTATCACAAGACAGAATACAAGGAGCGTCGCGACCACTATGCATTCTATGCACTCGCTAATGCAAAGGCTGACGGATATGATACTGACCGCGAGACATTCATTGGTCTTTATAATGAATTTGCTGACCCTCAGTGTGTAATGGCTGGAAAGCCAGCCAACTCGCTTGCTCACGGTTGGTCTCCAATAGCTTCCCACTATGTCGAGGTAACTCTTCAGCCTGGTGAAAGCAAGGATTATATCTTCCTTCTCGGATATGTAGAAAATGAGCAGGATGAGAAGTTCTGCAAAGAGGATCTTGCTCGTAAGCAGAATGGTGAACTTATCACCTCGCAGGATTCTGATGTTACATTCGTAAACAAGACAAAAGCTCGTGCATGCATAGAGAAGTTTGCAACTGTTGAGGCTGTGGATGCTGCTTTTGATGAACTGCATCAGATGTGGGATGACCTTCTGAGTAAGTTTACCGTTCAGAGTGACGATGACAGAATGAACCGTATGGTGAACATCTGGAATCAGTATCAGTGTATGATTACCTTCAACTTCTCTCGCTCGGCATCGTTCTTCGAGAGTGGTATTGGTCGTGGTATGGGATTCCGTGATTCAAACCAGGACCTTGTAGGTTTCGTGCATCAGGTACCTTCGCGTGCTCGCCAACGTATTATTGATATTGCGTCGACACAGTTCCCTGACGGAGGTTGCTATCATCAGTACCAGCCTCTTACAAAGCGTGGTAACAATGATATCGGCGGTGGATTCAATGATGACCCAATGTGGCTTATCTTCGGTACTGTTGCTTATGTAAAGGAGACAGGCGACTTCTCAATCCTTGATGAGATGGTACCATGGGACAACCAACCGGGTAGTGAAGTGACATTGATGGAGCACTTGCGTATATCTTTCAACCATGTTGTTGAGAATCTGGGTCCTCATGCACTACCACTCATTGGTCGTGCTGACTGGAACGACTGCTTGAACCTCAACTGTTTCTCTTGGGATCCTAACGAGTCATTCCAGACAACAGAGAACAAGACTGAAGGATCTAAGGCTGAGTCGCTTATGATTGCCGGACTTTTCGTACTTTGTGGTAATCAGTATGTAGAGCTCTGCGAGCAACTTGACAAGACAGAAGAGGCTTCGCGTGCGCGTACCTTTATTAATAATATGGTAGAGGCTGTGAAGAAACATGGCTGGGATGGAGAATGGTATCTCCGCGCCTATGATTTCTTCGGTAATAAGATTGGTTCGAACGAAAACGAGGAAGGTAAGATCTTCATTGAGAGTCAGGGATTCTGCACAATGGCAGGTATCGGACTTGAGGACGGTCTTGTTGATAAGGCTCTTGATTCATGCAAGAAATACCTCGACTGCGAGCATGGTATGGTATTGAACAACCCTGCATACACTACTTATCATGTGGAGATGGGTGAAATCAGTTCTTACCCTGCAGGATACAAGGAGAATGCTGGTATCTTCTGTCACAACAATCCTTGGGTAATTATTGGTGAGACTGTTGCCGGACGAGGAAATGACGCCTGGAATCACTATACAAAGATTTGTCCTGCATGGATAAAGGATCAGGCACTCCATAAGGTGGAACCATATGTTTACTGTCAGATGGTAGCAGGAAAAGATGCAGCAAAACCAGGTGAAGGCAAGAACTCTTGGCTTACAGGTACTGCTGCATGGAATTGGATTACCATTACCCAGGCTATTCTTGGTATTAAACCAACATATAACGGTATTCTTATTGAACCATGTATCCCTGATACACTAAAGGAATACACAGTATCACGCCAATTCCGTGGTTCTGTATATACTATTCATGTGACAAATCCGAAGGGTTTGCAGAGTGGTAGCGTGAAGATTGTAATCGATGGTGAAAATATCAATGGTAATGTCATTCCTATGAAGGAAGGAAACCACAATGTTGAGGTAACTATCGAATAAATAGACAGATAATATAGTAGAAGTGCGCTTTTCTAAAGTGCATATTAATATGTATTTGATACAAGGTTACGCCGGTTGGGCAAAATTGTACAATAGTTGGATAAAAAAGTTCACTCTTTATGTCTTAATTGTTGCTAATTTTGCACCGACGTATCTTGATATCTATCAATCATTATGTGGATAACCACACAAGCGGTGTGAAATTCTTCTAATAATTAACATATAATTAACTAAAAAAACGTAATTGCATGAAGACTGAGAAAATTTTCAGCGTCAAGTTCGCGTTAGTAGCATTGTTTATGCTTTTCTCTACAACTATCATGGCACAGACCGTTACTGGTACTGTAACTGATGGTCAGGGTGAAGCCGTAATCGGTGCTACAGTTCGTGAAGTCGGAACTCAGAATGCTACTGTTACTGACATTGATGGACATTTCGCCATCAATGCAAGCGACAATGCAACTCTGAGTATCTCTTATGTAGGTTTCCTTCCACAGGAAATCAAGTTGGCAGGTCGCAAGACTGTAGCCGTTACTCTTTCTGCTGACGACGAAACTCTTGATGAGGTTGTTGTCGTTGGTTATGGTACAATGAAGAAAAAGCTCGTTACTGGTGCTACAGTACAGGTAAAGGGTGATGAAATTGCAAAGCTCAACACAACAAGTGCTCTTGAGGCAATGGCATCTTCTTCTCCTGGTGTACAGATTACACAGTCATCTTCACAGCCAGGTTCTGGTTACAAGGTAACTATCCGTGGTAAGGGTACTATTGGTAACTCTTCTCCTCTTTACGTAATCGATGGTGTTCCTGGTGGTGATATCAATGGTATCAACCCAGCTGACATTGAGAGCATTGATGTACTCAAGGATGCTGCTTCTGCTGCTATCTACGGTGCTCGTGGTGCTAACGGTGTAATCCTTGTTACTACAAAGCAGGGTCAGGCAGGTAAGATTGAAGTTAGCTACAACGGTTCTATGGGTTGGGCAAACTGCTACAAGCGTCCTCAGATGCTTAATGCACAGCAGTTCATGACAATCATGGATGAGTACACTTTCAATAACACAGGCCAGAAGTTGAATTTCTCTGATTTCGTTCCTGAGAGCATCCTCAACAAGGTTGCTAATGGTTGGGAAGGTACTGACTGGTGGGGCGCTTTTGAGAATAAGAACGCTCAGCAGCAGAATCACTCTGTAACATTGGCTGGCGGTTCAGATCGCTCTAAGTTCGCTATGTCTTACACATATACCGATAATGAGGGTATCATGGGTGCAGACAGAGCTTCTTACTACAAGCGTCACACTGTACGTGTAAATAGCGATCATGTAATCCTCAAGGCTAAGGATTTCGATGCTATCACAGTCGGTGAGAATGTTTCTGTAGGTTATAGCAAGAGCCACGACCTCGCTGAGGGCGGTATGTATTGGAGTTACATCCATAGCTTGCTTCAGACTAACCCTCTCGTTCCTATGTATGCTGATGATGGTTCTCTTTACACATGGACAAAGGATGGTGAGCCTAACGATTGGAACACATATTGGTTCAACAATCCATACGAAGGTCTTGACAAGGGTGGTTTCAACTCTATGGCAGAGAGCCGCAACCTTAATGTAAATGCAACAGCATTCCTCACAATCCAGCCAATTAAGGGCTTGGTATGGCGTACCCAGTTCAACTACTCTTGGGGTTCAGGCGCATATCGTTCATATGGTGAGCCACGTTCTCCTTCTGCAGGTTCTGGTACAGTAACAACTTATAGTGTTAGCCAGAGCGCATGGATGAGTTCTAACTGGTCAGTTGAGAATACTCTTACATATGATCTTCCTATTATTGCAGGTAACAAGTTCAACATCATGGTTGGTCAGTCTTTCCAGAGCTCAGCTTGGGGAACAAACCTTAGTGGTTCGAACTCTGTAACTGCAGGTTCACAGTATGCAACTCTTAAGGACTGGAATTCTGCTTACTTGAAGAACTTCAGCACAGACCTCAGCAACGCTACATTGAGCGGTAATCCAAATGATGAGGAGTACCTCGCTTCTTGGTTCGGTCGTTTGAACTGGGACTATAAGGAGAAGTATATGGCTACTGTAACTGTTCGTTATGATGGTTCTTCTATCTTTAATAAGGGTAAGCGTTGGGGTATGTTCCCATCTGTATCTGCAGGTTGGGTTGTTACCAACGAAAACTTTATGCAGAGCACACGCAGCTGGCTGGACTTCTTGAAGATCCGTGCATCTTGGGGTCAGAATGGTAACAACTCTATCGCTAAGTATCAGTATCTTGCTACAATTGCTCAGTCTGGTGCTAATGGTGATACAGGTTATAAGTTCAGCGATGATTACGATGTTACTTTGAATGGTACACCAAATACAGGTGCTTATGCAAACATCGTACCAAACCCAGACGTAACATGGGAGACTTCTGAGCAGCTTGACCTCGGTTTCGACGCTCGTTTCCTCCGCAGCCGTCTCGGTGTAAACTTCGACTGGTACAAGAAGACTACAAAGGACTGGCTCATCGTAGCTCCTCGTATCGCTATTGAGGGTACAAACCCAGCTTATATCAATGGTGGTGACGTTCAGAATACTGGTTTTGAGCTTGCTCTTTCTTGGAACGACAATATTGGTAAGGACTTCTCTTACAACATCAGCGTAAATGGTGCTACTAATAAGAATAAGGTAACACGTATCGCTAACGAGAATGGTTACATCAATGGTACTACAGGTGTCCTCTCACAGGGTACAGAGTACATCTATCGTGCTGAAGTAGGCAAACCAATTGGTTACTTCTATGGTATGTCTTACAGCGGTATCTGGCAGAACCAGGAGCAGATTGATGCTGCACGTGCTGCAGGTCAGGCAGTTCTTGACGGTGCACAGCCAGGTGACTGTATCTGGGATGACTACAATGGTGATGGTATTATCACATACGCAGAAGGCAAAGATTGTGACCGCCATGAAATTGGTAACCCTAACCCAGATGTAACTCTTGGTGTTAACCTTGGTTTGAACTGGAAGGGTCTTGACTTCTCTGTAAACGGTGCTGGTGCATTCGGTATGCAGATCATGCGTTCTTACCGTTCATTCTCTGACTCATACTGGCACAACTACGATACTACAATCTTCAACCGCTGGTATGGTGAGGGTACATCAAATACTCAGCCACGTATCTCAGGTACTGGTCACCCAAATACAAACTATGTATCTACACGCTACATGGAGAATGCTGACTACTTCAAGATTAAGGCTGTTACTCTCGGTTATGATGTTGCTCGCGTATGGAAGAATTCTCCATTCAGCCAGCTCCGCGTTTACGTTCAGGCACAGAACCTCTATACATTCACAGGTTACACAGGTCTTGACCCAGAAGTTGGTAATACCGGTGGTGCTGATCCTTGGGCATCAGGTATCGACCTCGGTCTCTACCCACCTTCACGCACATATCTCGTAGGTGTTAACATCAAGTTCGCTGACAAGAAGACAAAGGCTCCTGTAGCAGCTACTACACAGTATGTTGACCGCGTTGTGGAGAAGGTTGTTGAGAAGCCAGTTGAGAAGATCGTTGAAAAGGTTGTTACTAAGGAAGTTAAGGCTGTTGAGAACCAGACTTATGTTGTAACATTCCCTGTTAACTCTTCTGAGATCCAGAACACTGCTGAGCTCGCAGGTATCGAGAAGGGACAGACCGTAGAGGTTGTTGCTTACTCTTCACCAGAGGGTAACGCTGATGCTAACCAGGCTCTTTCACAGAAGCGTGCTGACGCAGTTGCTAAGTACCTCCAGGATAAGGGTGTTAATGTAACACGTGTAACTGCTAAGGGTGCTGATACTGAACATGCTAACCGTATTGCTATCGTTACATTGAAGTAAATCACACTTAGTAAATAAATAAGGAATAAAAATATGAAAAAATATATTTATTTAGCATTAGTTGTTTGTTCAGCAACAATGTTTACAGCCTGTGATGACATGTTGGATACAGATCCACGTGTTACTGATGCAACCTCGGCTACTTTCCCTGGCAAGATTGCTGACGTTGAGGCTTTGAATACTGCAACCTATAGTATCATGAATACAATGGGTGGTGGTGATGCAGATACACAGCACCCTTGGTACTGGTGGGAGATTATGTCTGACAACTGCTATGGTTCTGGTGGTTTGCAGGATAACAAGGTAAAGGCAATGCACCACCTTGTTACTATGAACTCTAACCAGTATGAGCAGCCATTCGTACTCCTTTATGGTGGTATCAACCGTGCTAATACTCTGCTTGAGACAATCGACAATATTGATTGGACTGGTAATGAAGCAAAGCATGATCAGCTCCTTGGTGAAGGTTTCTTCATGCGTGGTTTCTACACGCTCTTGCTCACTCAGATGTATGGTGATGTGCCATTGATTACTTCTACTGTTATCACCGATGAAATGAGACAGCAGGTAAGTGCTGAGGAAGTTATCTATCCACAGATTCTTTCTGACTTCACTTCTGCAATCCGACTCATGGGCACAGAAAAGAGTTCTGGTCATGCTAACAGATTCGTTGCAGAGGCTTTTGCTGCTCGTGCATATATGTTCTGGGCAGGTTTCTATAAGGGCGTAAAGGAACTCGCTACAGGTAATGTAGCAATCCCTCTCGTTGAGCAGGCAGGCTGTGACGGTGGTAATATGGATAAGGAAACTGTCAAGATGTACCTTGTTGATGTAATCACAGCAGGTGGTTATAAGCTTCTTGAGGACTTCCGTTCACTCTGGCAGTATTCAAACTCATATGTTTACGATGAAACACAGCAGGCTCTTGCAACTGGTCAGGGCCATGCTTATAGGTTTATCGCTGACATGAAGCGTGAGAACTGCTTCGACCAGCCTGGTATGGGTAATGGTAACGATGAGGAACTCTTCGGTATTCAGTTCATGAATGCTTCTCGTTGGGGTATTAATGGCGATACTGATAATGGTGGTACTTATTCTACTGCTCGTATGTATTGCAACTACCTCTCTTGTTTCTGGGCTCTCCGTGTAAACGGTACTAACGGTAACCGCGACAAAACTTACCCATTCACACAGGGTTGGGGTCAGGGTACTCCTTCATGCAATATCTGGGATGATTGGACAATGGCTGAGCAGGATGGTGGATACACAGATATCCGTAAACTTGGCTCTTTGATCGATGGTTTCTCTGATGGTAAGGAAATCGAATATGACTTTGTAAAGGACTGTTGTGAGGCATCAGGTCTTGGTGTTAAGAAGTACAATGGCGTTACTACCGATGCTATGACAGGTGATACACCTTGGTGGCACCAGGCTGGTGGTGAAGATTTCAAGGGTACTCTTGATAACCCAATGCAGGGTGAGCACTTCGAGGACTTCTATCTCATGCGTTATGCAGACGTTCTCCTTATGATGACAGAGCTCACAGGTGATGCTCAGTACATGAACCAAGTTCAGAAGCGTGCTGGTGTTCCTGAGACTCCTTACTCTCTGAAGGCTGTTCAGGATGAGCGTCGTTGGGAGTTCGCATTTGAGGGAATTCGTTTCAACGATATGCGTCGTTGGTCTGGTAAGGATGGTGGTGAGTCTTGCTACGCTGCTAAGGCTCTTCAGGCTCAGAACGGTAAGCAGATTGCCGTTAAGGGTCCTGCAAGACGTCCAATGACTCACATGACTTGCTCTTGGGCAAAGCGCTATGCTGAGACAAATGGTTTCTTGGCTAAGCCACAGTCACAGATCACTTTGATGAATGGTGCTCTGATTCAGAACCCAGGTTGGGATGGCTCACCTGAGACTCAGTACGTAGACCTCTATAATTAATTTAATAATTAGAAATCAATATGAAAAAGATATTTTTGCTTTTTGCAGCAGTAAGTGTGCTTTTCGCTTGCGATCCTATTTCTGAGGATATCAAGAACGGCGGACATATCACTGCTGATGAGCTTAAGGCTATGTCTTCAGTTACTGTTGACAAGGCTGAGAATGGCCAGAATGGTAATGTTGTTACCTGTACTACCTCTGCTCCTGTTAATGCATACTGGAATGTTGGTGGTAAAGAATTCTTTAGCAACTACGCATGGAAAAAGATGAAGGTTGGTGAGTATGTAGTTAAACTTACTGGTCTTTGTGCTGATGGTACTGTTGTCACAGCTGAATACCCAATTAAGTGTGAGGTTATCACCAACAAGCTTCAGAAGTATGTTATCTATGGTCATCCAGAAGATGATGATATTCTTGTTCAGGACGGTATTGATGGTGATCCATTCACTCCAGCTGCTTGGGATGCTTCTGCTATGCGTTTTTCTGCCAATGAGGGCCAGCATTTCCCATTCCTTTCTGATGATATTTACTGGGGTTTCAAGACTCTTGTTATGGACGCTTCAAATGCTGAGCCAGGCAACCAGATGAGTATCATGAACGGTTGGTGGAGCGCTTGGTACGCAGAGGGCATTGAGATCGTAGACGGTCCTAATGAGATTCAGATTACAGAGGATATTGCTAAGGACTGTGCTCGTGGTAACAATGGTGGCGGTAAGGACCTCCAGTTCATGTTCAAGAGCGGTACAGCTCAGATCAACTCTGTTTACTACGAGGAATAATATTCCCTGTTAGAATAACGTATTTAGGGTTGGCTCGAAAGAGTCAACCCTTTATTATTATGTGTTGGTACTATATATTCTTCAAATTTTATTTGAAATCACCAAAAAAATGGTCTATAATTAGCATAACAGCAAAAAAATAGTTAACTTTGTGTCATTATCTTGAACTTTGAAAAAAATACTAAATAAATGATAAATAAAAGCAAGGTCAAAGAGGTTAGTCTCTATGGAAGTTTGTTGGCTTTCATTTCTTTTGTCGTATATATACTCTCTATAAATCAAGAGGTGTTATACGCAGCACACAATCATTCTGAGTTTCTTTACGGAAGTACATTCTTCGATGCTTTAATGTCGAAGCCTTTTGGATTGATACAATATGCAGGAGCCTGGCTTACACAATTCCTGTATAATCCATTTGTTGGTTCATGTTTGTTTGTGGGTATATGGGCTCTTATCTATATCGTGGGTAGGAAGGCCTTCAGGCTAAAAGGTGCTGCAACAGCTGTGATGCTGTTGCCTGTTGCATGCCTGCTTACTTCTATTGTTGACCTTGGCTACTGGATATATGTCCTGCCAGTCAGAGGTTATTGGTTCTCGCAGTCTTTGGGTTATCTTTTAGTGTTGATTCTCTTGTGGGTAGCACGCTGCACTCCACGCAAATGGCATTTCGTATGGTATCTCATAGGATTCTTCCTTTATCCTGTACTTGGCTGGTTTGCTTTGCTTTTTGTCCTCTGTCTGGCTCTTTCGGAGAAACCCACTTGGCGCGAAGTATTAAGCATTGTAGTATTTGTGTTTAGTGCTTTGATTTGGCATTCGTTGCTTTATTCTAATACGAAACTTGAGATAGTGGTGAGTGCAGGCTTACCTCGCTTCATTACTGCTATAGATAAAACGGACTCTTTGACATATCCTTTCTATATACTTGGTGCCATCTCATTGGTTATCCCTGTATTTGGTCGCCTTATGAATAAGTGGTATGTACCTGTGTTGACTACAATTGCAGGCATAGCCATCATCCTTTCATATATGTACAAGGATGATAATTATACAGCCGAGATGCGAATGTCGCGATTTGCAGAGGACGGCAATTGGAAGGAAGTGTTAGCTATAGCAGAACAATCAGAACATCCTACCAGTTCCATGCTCATGTTTAGGAATGTGGCATTGATGAATGTGGGTGGTTTGTTGGAACGTTCCTTCTCTATGGGCTTTGAATCCGAAGCCATCCACAATCCTGATTCCGTACATGTCAGCTTCCTCGAAATAGCAGCACCGGTTATATACTATAACTATGGTATGCTGAATGAAGGTTTCCGCCTTAATTTTGAGTGCGCTGTACAATCAGGCTTCTCACCTATATACCTGAAGATGCTTGCACGTTGTGCACACGCTAATGGAGAAGATAACCTTGCTAATCGCTATATTACACAACTTCAGAATAATCCTTGCTATAAAGACTGGCAACCAGCAGAGCCATCCAAGATAGTTCGTGAACTTCATGGTGTCTATCCTGACGAGATTACTGGAGTTGAGAAAAGCGATAGCTATATTGTTAACAACATCAGCCAGTGGTATCCTTCTGATAGCAAGTTGGCATCCGAACAGGCTCTGTTCTATTCTATGTTCCGAAATGACTCCCGTCGTTTCTGGGCTTCATTCAGAAAGTATATCAAATTGCACATGAACGAGGATTTTCCAGTAAATGTGCAGGAGGCATATATACTGTTCATGGACAATGCTCCAGAGGAAAAGCGAGTGATGTTACCGATAAGCGAGGAGATATATAATCGCTATAAGAAGTTTGGCTCTGCCGTTGAATTACTTTTGAAAAGTGGGACGAATCCTCAGGAATTGCCTGATAGACTTCGTGGAGAGTACGGTGATACCTATTGGTATTATAATATCTTCATTAGAAGAGTGTATTAAGCTCCCTCCAACTCCCCGAGGAGAGTGATGGGAAATGGATGTTTGATAATAAAATTTTTGAGTTGATAGAAATATGAAAAAATATATTAGTACATATTTATATTCTTTGAGTATTGCATTGCTGATGTTGGCATCTTGTGTCAATCATCCAGATGTTCCTTCCTCAAGCAGTAAGGCTAATAGTCTGCCAGCAATATATCCTGATTATTGCAATGTCACTATTCCTTGCAATATTGCCCCACTTAACTTCATGCTCTCTGCTGATGAGTATGAAGATTGTGTAGCACGTTTCACTACACCAGACGGTAAGCTGGAAACTTATGGCAATGGTGTGAAGGTGCAGATTCCAGAGGATGAGTGGCGTGATATGCTTGAAGCCTCAAAAGGTAAGACCATAAAGGTGGAAGTGTGGGGCAAGAAAGGCGATGAGTGGCTGTCGTTCAAACCATTTGAAATCCAGGTAGCCCCAGAACCTATTGATGAATATATTTCCTATCGCCTTATTGAACCGACATATGTAGCATGGAGTTATATGTCAATATCTCAGCGCAATATGACGAATTTCGAAGAGAATGAAATATTCAATAATGAGATTACTTGCAATGACAGGAAAAAAGGTCAGTGTATTAACTGCCATAGCTATCAGAACTACAAGACCGATAATATGCTCTTCCATGTGCGTCTTTCGAATGGTGCAACTGTAATTGTTAATGACGGCAAGGTGTCTAAGACCAACCTGAAGCGCGACTATACTATCTCGGCAGGTGTCTATCCTTCATGGCATCCTACCGCCAAGTTGGTGGCATTCTCTACAAATACCACTCGTCAGGCATTCCATACTTTGAACCACAACAAGATTGAGGTTTACGATGAAGCAAGCGACCTAATTCTTTATGATATTGCAACAGATTCTGTAAGCATCGTTTCTGCCGACCCTGATCTGCTTGAGGTTTATCCTACATGGTCGCCTGATGGCAAATATCTCTATTACTGCAAGACAACTCCACTGCCGGAAGAGATGCGTGGCGAGGGTATTGATATCCGCACAACCTATCCAAAGGTGCAGTATAACCTCTATCGTCGATCGTTCGATCTGGCATCGCATAATTTCGGTGAGGAGGAACTTGTGTATGATGCCGTTTCTCAGGATAAGAGTGCCACACTGCCTCGTATAAGTCCTGATGGCCGTTATCTGATGTTTGCCGAGGGTCATTATGGCTGTTTCCATAGTCGCCACGAGGAGGCCGACATCGTTTGTATTCCTTTGCTTCAGGATCAGGCACTTGTTGAGAAGGCATCAGCCCTCGACTTCACCCTTGTCAATAGCGAAGGCTATTCTGAGAGTTATCCTACATGGTCGAGCAATGGGCATTGGATTATGGTTGCCAGCCGTCGCGATGACGGTAACTATAGCCGTTGCTACTTCTCTTATTTCAAGGATGGAAAAGTTGGCAAGGCATTCCTTTTGCCACAGGAAGATCCTGAGGAAAACACTTTCCGTCTGAAGAGCTACAACCGTCCAGAGTTTATGGTTGAACCAGTAAAGATCAGCGTGAAGGAATTCAGCGAGGTGTTTGAAAAGTAATTGGTTTCAAGTTTCAGGTTTCAAGTTCAATGAAGCATATTCATTATTTATATTCTCTTCTTTTTGGGGTAGTAGTCCTTCTTTTCTTCGGATTGGCCTATCCTCACCATCTGCATTATCAGGAGCAGTTCCAATTGTTCCTCTTCGACAATACCTATATGTGGGATATTGTTCGATTGCCTGGTGGCGTAGCCGACTTGTTAGGACGCTTCTGTACTCAGTTCTTCCTTTTCGCTTGGGTGGGTGCTATCATAATTGCACTATTGCTTTTTGCAGTGCAACTTCTTACACTACGCCTTGCCGATTGGGGAAAACTCTATGGATTGAGTTTCGTGCCTGCATTCCTTCTCTGGATTTATCTGCTCGATGAGAATGCTCTTCTTGGTGGTGTATGGGCAGTGTTGCTTACACTTCTTGCATCATGGGCTTTTGACAAGATTCCTGATGGCAGGATAAGACGCCTGCTGCTCGTTGCTGCAATCCCTTTGCTTTATTGGGTAGCTGGTCCTGTCTGCATAGTGTTCTTCTTGCTTCAGGCTCCTCACCCAAAGCGCTGCGTATGGTATTATAGTGTCTTCGCACTTCTGGCAATAATGATTGTCGCACTTTCCTACTGTCTTCCTGTACAAACCGGTAAACTATGGACGGGCATCCATTATTTCCGTTATCCGACAGTGTTCCCGGCACTTCTCTGGGCAGCATCATTGTCTGTCTTCATTATGGCAGCCCTTGCCCGATTGTTGATCCGTTGGCAGAAGACTCCAAGTAGCCATATTGTGACTCTTGTTTCTTTTGTCCTTGTTGCTGTCTGCATGGGATATTTCATCAAAGAGAATGCTAATTTCAAGGCAGAGAAGACAATGGGATACGACTTCATGGCTTGTCATCAGCAATGGAACCGCATCATTGAAACCATCAATGTCGAAAAACCAAACAACCAGATTGGCGTAACTGTGCAGAATCTTGCTCTTGCCATGCGTGGTACTCTGCTCGACCAGATGAGCCAATACAACCAAAATGGTTTGCTTGGTCTTCTGCCTGATGTCCAGAGCGATGCGACAAGTCCGATGCCTACAGCCGAGGCTCTCTATCAGTTGGGAATGGTTTATGCTGCCCAGCGTACTGTCTTCGAGGCTCAGGAGTCAATTCTCGACTTCCAGAAGAGTGGTCGTAGCTACAAACGATTGGCACAGACAAATCTTATCATTGGCAGTTATGAAGTGGCACGCAAATATCTCACTGCCCTCCAGAAGACTCTCTTCTATCGTGACTGGGCAAATGAGACACTCTTGCTCTTAGGCGATGAGAAGGCAATTGCCAAGCATTCTGAATATGGACACTTGCGCCAGATGATTCATAAGGAAGATTTCTACTTCGGCGACCATGTGTCTCCCGAAATGCTCGAAGCCCTCTACAATAGCAATAAGGACAACAACCTTGCATATCAGTACATGATGGCTGCGTTTGTATTGACAGGCGACCGAGATAGTTTCTTTAAATATGCTCCGATGAACCGATGAAAAAGAATCTCTACATACTTCTCTCCATTCTGTTGCTCTGTGCTTGTTCTGGTGAAACCGTCAAGGACGCAAAGAAGGAGACTGCACAACCACAGATATATCCCGACTATGTTGGTGTCACCGTTCCTGTGAACATCGCTCCGCTTTGCTTCTGCATAGCTGATGAAGAGGCATCGCTTGTTGATGCGGTCATCACCGATCGTCATGGAAACAACCTTCATTGTCAGGGTAAGGAATCAGTCGATTTCGACATTGATGAATGGCATTCATTGCTTGGCCAGAATCGTGGCGATTCGCTGAGCATCGTTGTCTCTGCAAAGTATGAGGACGGATGGCACACCTACAGTCCTTTCGCTATTTATGTCAGTCCCGACTCAATCGACTATGGCATCTGCTATCGTCTCATCGAACCGGGTTACGAGGTGTGGAGCAAGATGGGTATCTACGAACGCGACCTTTCTTCGTTCGACGAGCGTGCGCTGATTGAGAATACGCAGTTCGATGGTTGTGTCAACTGTCATAGTTTCAATCGTGGCAATCCTGCCGATATGAGTATTCATATCCGTGGACCTCATGGTGCTACACTTCTGCGTCAGAATGATGGTCCTTTCACGGCTTACAACACAAAGACCGACCAGACACTCGGCTTCTGTGTCTATCCTTACTGGCATCCTTCTGGCCGTTATGTGGCTTATTCCACAAACACCACAAGTCAGTTGTTCCATGGTGCCGACCCGAATCGCGTAGAGGTGTTCGATTCTGCATCCGACCTTCAGGTCTATGATGTGGAAAAGAACGAGTTGCTGCTTTCGCCTCTTCTCAAGCAAGACTCCATCTACGAGACATATCCTGTATTCTCGGCCGATGGTCGTTCGCTCTATTTCTGTGCTGCAAAGGCTATTCCTACCGACAGTCATCAACTCGACTCCATCCGCTACAACCTTTGTCGCATTGATTTCGACCCTGCGACGGGCAAGTTTGGCGATGTCGTAGAAACAATTCTCAATGCCGAGGCTCAGCATAAGTCAGTTTGTTTCCCCCGTCCTTCCTACGATGGTCGCTTCCTTTGCTACACACTCTCCGACTACGGACAGTTCAGTATCTGGCATCATGAGGCCGATCTCTATCTGCTCGACCTTTCTACAGGCGAGAGCCGTCCTATGGTAGGGGCAAACTCCAACGATACGGAATCATTCCACAACTGGAGTACGAATTCACGATGGATGGTGCTCAGCTCACGCCGCGATGATGGACTCTTCACTCGTCCGTATTTCTGCCATGTTGATGCTCAGGGTAGAGTGGGGAAGGCGTTTATGCTTCCACAGCAGAACCCGCGTCGTTTCTATCGTGAGCGTTTCCTTTCGTTCAATGTGCCCGACTTCATAATCCGTCCGACTCATTTCGATGGCAACAAGGAAAGTCGCCTCATTAATGATGAATCTCGCAAGGACTTTGGTGTCCGCAAATAACAACATACATTCCGCCTCGCATTCTCTGTGGGGCGGTCTTTTTTTTCTTACCTTGCAACACGCCTCTTTGGTTTTCTTTTAGTCTCAGCCATAGATTGACGGAAAACTTGCACATTTTTAACCAAATCTGTGTAATGTGATACTTTTTGTTCATTATGAAATTCATTTGAGATAATAAAGTATTATACATAAATAAAAAAATGCAATCCGAGTCTCCCGATTTTGCGTAATTTTGCACCACAAGACTTCAATGTGAGTGATATTACTTATTTTGCAAGCGTCTTATGTTAATAATAATACTAACAAACCCCTATTAATAAAAAATTTTCAAATGAAATCAATGCAATCTTTCAAGGTGAAAAGCCTCGTGTCGTTGATGTTTTGTCTCTTTGTGTCAATTCCTGGATGTTGGGCTGGTCCTATGGAAGAGTCTGTCACTGCAAAGGAATGGAACAAAGGTGTCGTTGGATGGAACCTCGGCAATCAGTTGGAGTGTGTTCAGTGGCCTTGGGTTAATGAGTCTATGCAGATTGGCCTTGGCGAGGACCATATGAAGGCTGAGACTGGATGGGAGAACCCAATGATTACAAAGAAGGTCATAAAGGCAGTGAAGGATGCAGGTTTTAATGCAATCCGTATTCCAATACGCTGGCAGTGCCACATCACAAATGCAAAGGCGATGACCGTTGATTCAGAGTGGATGGCAAGAGTGAAAGAAGTCATTGATTGGTGCCTTGAAGAGGACTTGAAGGTTATCATCAATGTTCATCACGAGAAATGGCTTGAAGGTCGTCCTGAATATAAGTATCAGGATGAGAACAACCAGAAACTGGCATTGCTCTGGATGAATATTGCTTCTGTCTTTGCTTCTTATGACTATCGTCTGGCTTTTGCCGGAACAAATGAGGTGCATCTTCAGGACAACTGGGGTGAGCCAACTGCCGAGAACCTGACCGTACAGAATGAGTACAATCAGACTTTCATCAGTGTAGTCCGTTCTACTGGTGGCAATAATGCCAAGCGTCATCTCATTTGCCAGACTTATGTCTGCAATCCGCAGTTCGGTCTTAATGGTGGTTTCTTCATTCCTGAGGATACCGAAGAGAATGGAAAGAAGTATATGAGTGTTGAGTTCCACTACTACAACCCATGGGACTATTGCGGTGAGTGCAAGTACTACTACTGGGGCGAGGTAGGCAAGAAGTACAGCACTGAGGTATCGCCAAGCGACGAGGCTACAATGACTGCTTTCTTCAACCAGTGCATGAATGCTTGGTCGAGAAAGGGCCTTGGTATTGTTATTGGCGAGTGGGGCGTATCCAACCATTATAAGTCGAGCAAGGAGGCTGAAATTCATGAGAATGCTCAGTACTACTGCAAGTTCTTCGTCAGTGAGGCTAAGAAGCGTGGCTTCTCTACATTCGTCTGGGATAA
Organism: Prevotellaceae bacterium UBA1726; assembly: GCA_002316005.1. Classification (GTDB taxonomy): domain Bacteria; phylum Bacteroidota; class Bacteroidia; order Bacteroidales; family Bacteroidaceae; genus Prevotella. The sequence continues at coordinate 34,610 of DCIM01000085.1, forward strand.
CAACAAACATGGCGTAGGTGCTGAGAATTTTGGTATCTTCAATCGTAACAAAAGCATGAAAGTTGAGATGCCATGGATTCTTGATGGTATCATGGAGGGCAAGAATCTCTAATGATACACTTATTTCGATAATAATAAATAACAAATATATCTAATGAACAAAAAACAAATGCTTCTCTGCCTGCTTGCAGCGGGTATGATGTGGGCTCCTGCTACAACATTTGCTTCACAGGAGGCAAATGCCAGCAAGGTGGCTCCTGCTGAGCAAGTGATAAAGGGTATTGTTTCCGACGAGGAAGGTCCTATTATCGGTGCTACAGTAAAAGTTGTTGGTTCACAGATTGCTACTGTCACTGATTTCGATGGTAATTTCGAGATTAAATGTGAGCCAGGTGCAATGCTTGAAATCAGCTATGTTGGTTACTCAACAGTTCAGATGAAGGCTTCCCAGAACATGGAGGTTGTCCTGAAAGAGGATTCCGAGGTGCTTAGCGAAGTCGTTGTTACTGCTCTCGGCATCAAGCGCGAGCGTAAGGCTCTGGGTTATGGACTTGCCGAGATTAACGGTGACGAACTGACAAAGGCAAAGGAAACCAATGTCATCAACTCCCTCTCTGGTAAGGTTGCCGGTCTCATCGTCCAGAATACAGCCGGTGGTGCTTCTGGTTCTACACGCGTTGTGCTTCGTGGTAACACTGAGATGACGGGTAACAATCAACCTCTTTATGTAATCGATGGTGTTCCATTGGACAATACCAACTTCGATGCAGCTGGCGAAAATGGTGGTTATGACCTTGGTGATGGTATCTCTGCCATCAACCCTGATGATATTGAGACAATGACAGTCCTCAAGGGTCCTGCAGCTTCCGCTCTCTATGGTTCGCGTGCTTCCCACGGTGTCATCCTCATCACAACAAAGAAGGCCGAGAAAGGAAAAGTGTCTGTTGAATACAACGGTTCTCTTACAATGGACACCCAGCTTGCTAAGTGGGATAACATTCAGCAAATCTACGGTATGGGCGATAATGGACAGTATCAGCTTGATGCTGCATCTGGTACAAACCAGAGCTGGGGTGTGAAGGCCGACTATATCGACAAGAAATACTTTGACGGTGAGGTTCGTCCTTTCCTCATGTATCCTAACAACACCTCTGGCTTCTTCCGTACAGGTTTTACTGCCCAGAACACTGCCATTGCTTCGTTCAATCACAAGAAGACAGGTGTGCGCTTCTCTTTCACCGATATGCGTAACAAGGATATTCTCCCTAATACTCACATGTCGCGTGACAACTTCAATCTCCGCGTGAACACATCGCTCGGTAAGGTTGACTTCGATTTCACTGGTAACTACACCCGTGAGGATGTAAAGAACCGTCCTGCCCTTGGCGACTCTCAGTCGAATGTTGGTAAGAACCTTATGACTCTTGCTGGCACATACAATCAGGAGTGGCTCAAGACTTATCAGAATGCAGATGGCACCTATGCCAACTGGAACGGTCTCGACCAGTACAACAAAAACCCTTACTGGGACCTCTATCGTTGTGTAAATACTACTGCTAAGGATGTATTCCGTCTGACAGGTAAGGTTATCTACAACATAAATAAGCACCTTAAGGTTCAGGGTACTATCGGTACTGACATGAACAATGTCAACTTCCAGGATTACACAGCACGCACCACTCCTGGTGTTCAGGCTGGTAAACTTGTCGAGAAGACCTACCGTAACCGCACTCTCAATGCAGAGGCTCTCGCTATCTACAGCAATTCTTGGGGCGACTTCGATTTCAACGGTACTTTTGGTGGTAACATCTTCTATGTAAACAATAAGATTTCTACCTTCACAGGTACCGACCAGATTGATATCAACATCATCGATCCAACCAACTATGTGTCTCAGAACACCGAGCCAAGCGAGTATCGCAAGCAGATCAACTCTATCTATGGTAGTGCAAGTCTCGGCTATCTCCACACATATTACCTTGAGGGTACTCTCCGCCACGACCAGTCTTCTACACTGCCTGTGGCACACAACAAATACCTCTATCCTTCAGTTTCGGGTAGTTGGGTATTCTCGGAGTACATCAAGCAGAAGAATCTTATCAATTATGGTAAGTTCCGTGCTTCATGGGCAAAGGTTGGTTCCGACACCGACCCTTACAATGTGGCTCTCGCATATAAGAATGGTATCTATTCAGAGAGTGGCTACACCATTGGTATCATCAACAACGCTTCACAGCCAAACATGAACCTCAAGCCTACAATGACAAGTTCTTATGAACTCGGTCTTGAGATGAAGTTCTTCAATGGTCGTCTGGGACTTGATGTTACTTACTACAACCAGGATTCACGCAATCAGATTATCTCTCTTGCATCGTCAGTTGCTTCTGGCTATACCTCTCGACTCATCAATGCTGGTAACATCCAGAACAGAGGTATCGAGGTTGCCCTCAACGGTCGTATTCTCCAGATTGGCGACTTCGCATGGGATGCTGGTGTGAACTTCTCTAAGAACTCTAACAAGGTACTTGAACTTGTTGAGGGTATGGACTACCTCGAACTCGCTAATGCCTTCTGGGCAAATGTGTCGGTAGGTGCTGAAAAGGGAAAGAACTTCGGTTCAATCCGTGGTACTGACTTCGCCTACGACAAGAACGGCAACATCCTCATTGACCCAAGCACTGGTATGCCTCTCTATGATGAGAATGTACGCACTCTTGGCGATGCTTCATGGGATTGGACAGGTGGTGGTTATCTGACCTTCACTTGGAAGAACTGGCGACTCGCTACTGGCTTCGATGTCAAGGTCGGTGCCGATATCTTCTCAATGTCAATGCGCTCGGCTTACCTCACTGGTAAGGCTAACGAGACTCTTGCTGGCCGTGAGGAGTGGTATCGTTCTGAGGAGCGTCGTAAGGAGGCTGGTATGAACGAGACTGAGTGGCGTGCTACCGGCAACTGCGAGGGCTATGTTGCTCAGGGTGTATATGCTGTGCTCGATGCTGACGGAAATATCATGAAGGATGCTGAAGGCAACTATCTCTCAACAGGCGAGAAGAACTCTGTTCCTGTCAACCCACAGAACTATTGGAAGAGTGTGGCTGAGAAGGCTCCTGGCATCTTCATCTACGATAACTCTTATGTTAAGTGCCGTGAGATTACTCTCGGCTACAATTTCCCAGAGAAGATGCTCAGTGGCGTGAAATGGATTCGTTCGCTCAATGTATCATTTGTGGCTCGTAACCCATTCATCATCTGGAAGAACCTTCCAAACATCGACCCTGACTCTGGCTACAACACCTCTGGCCTCGGACTCGAGTATGGCTCGCTTCCTTCGCGCAAGAGTTTCGGTCTCAATGTTAACATTAAGTTCTAATAGCCAACAATATAACAGATTATTATTATGAAGAAAATATATAAGTCGCTTTTCATCCTTCTTGCTGCTGTGCTGACATTCTCGGCATGTAGCGACGAACACATGGAAAGACTGAATGTTGACAGTTCGAAATATCTGGAAATCGACCCTAATACCCAACTTACAACGGGTCTTCTCCAGACCTATGGTGACTTCCAGCTCATGGATACTTACCGTAGCTACATCACTGGTTTCCCACAGTATTTCGCTGGTGGCTGGAATGTCAGCAACTATGCTGGTGCTGTCTATCCAAGCAATAACGAGATGAGCCATCTCTGGGACCGCTACTACGGCATTGGCATCAAGAATGTTGCTGATGGTATTGCCAACTCTGCTGATATGCCAAACACCAATGCTGCTTTGCGTATCCACAAGGCTTACCTCCTTGCTCTTCTTACCGATACCTATGGCGATGTTCCTTGCAAGCAGGCAGGACTTGGCTATACTGAGGATATCGACAAACCTGTTTACGACACTCAGGAATCAATCTACAACTGGCTTTTCGAGGAACTCGAGGCTTGTGGCAAGCAGATTGGTACTGGTTCTGATGTCCTCTCTGGCGATGTGACAAGCATGAAGGGTAACCCTGCTGCTTGGAAGAAGTATGTGAACTCTCTCCGTATGCGTTATGCTATGCGTATCTCTGATGTAGCTCCTGAAAAGGCAAAGGCTGAGTTCGAGAAGGCTATGACTGCCGAGGGTGGTTACATCACCTCGTCTGACGATGATGCCTATATCGTTTATCTCAACTCGCCATTCACTCTCTATGATGGTGCTGCTGACTACGATTTCCGTGCTAATGCTCTCAGCGAGATTCTCTACGGACAGGCTGCCGACTCTCCTACATTCATCTGTGCTACTCTCTACAACCACATGGTAAACACCAACGACCCTCGTCTGCTTCGTCTCTGCCGCAACTACCTTAATGTGTCGCGCAGCCAGACAAACACCGATGGCAACTTCGACCTTACCGACGAGGTGGCTGCATGGAAGGCTAAGGGTGGCAAGGGTACAACTCCTAACAATGTGGGCGATGCTTGGTGGCACGAGTGGGTGAATGCTCCAAACAATTCCGAGATTCCTACTCTCGAGCGTCTCGTGGCTGAGTTCCCTTCTGTTGGCTATGACGGCAACAACTATCCTGCTCGTATGGTTCGCCCTGCTTTGGCTGTCAACTTCGAGAAAGCCAATTGTCCGGGCATCCTCATTACCTATGCTGAGGTTGAATATCTCCTCGCTGAGGCTAAACTCCTCGGATGGAATGTTGAAGGCACTGTCGAGCAGCACTATGAGGCTGGTATCCGTGCCACTATGCAGATGATGAACAAGTACTATCTCACTCCTTATGTTGACTATAAGGACAGCACTCTCCCAAGCTGGTTCGAGCAGCCTGTAATCCAGCCTATCTCTGACCAGGAGATTGACGACTACATCGCAGCAAATCCTCTTGGCGACAATCCTAAGGAGGCTATCAACACTCAGGCATGGTTGCTCCATATCACAAACCCTTCTGAGGGTTGGGCTAATGTACGTCGTTCTGACTATCCTGCTCTTATGGACCGCGCTCAGCTCCCTATCCGTGGTGACTTCCCACACGAGGACCCTAACATGACTACTCCTACTCGCTTGAAGTATCCTAACCTCGAGCAGGACTACAATGGCAAGAACTATGCTGACGCCCTCAGTCGTATGGGTGGTTCTGACGATTGGCACCATCGTGTTTGGTGGGACATGAACGAGCAAAACTTCTACGACCCTAAAAAATAGTCACACATCATCAATATATAGAATAATATGAAAAAGATATATTCATTGCTTGCAATCTGCATGCTTGCAGCAATCTCATTCTCAAGCTGTTCTAATGAGGAACCATTCGCTACAGCTTCTGAAGACGACTACCCACAGATTCTCCTTCCTTGGTTTGGTGAGTGGGAGAATGGTGAGCCGGTAGAATATAAGAGCATCACTCGCGACATGGAGTTCGTTGATTCGTGCGTCGTTACTCCATCGCAGTACACCACAGTGAAATGGAACATCGATGGTGAGACTGTTGCCGAGGGTACTCGCATCCAGAAGACTTTCCTTGCTGGTACCTACACTCTCAAACTCATCGCTACTACAACAAAGGGACTCTCTACCTCGCGTACTGGTCTTCTTGTTGTCCGTCCGCTCGAAGGCGATCCAACAGTGTCGTCAAGTCTTGTCTATCGTCAGATGGTGGCTGGCACTCATGTAGCGGTCGAAGGTACAAACCTCGAGAACATCACAATGGTAATCATCGGCGGAATGGAGACTCCTGCTAAGTTCGTCAATGGCTTGCTCGAGTTCGATGTTCCTCTCCTCGCATTTGGCGACTATCGTCTCGTCCTTGTCGATGCCGATGGTCAGCAGTATGGCGACAACATGGTTACTATTGCCGAGGAACCATACGAGGATCCTGATGTGAAGAAACCTGAGACTATCGTTCTCTGGGAGGGCGACTGGCAGGTTACATGGGGCACTCCTTTCAAGGAACTCGCTGCTGAGTCGAAGAAACTTGTCAAGGAGGGCACTATCTATGCTGGCACAATCCTTCGTGTCTATGTAGAGGGCGAAGGTCAGGGTGCTGCCACATCTGCTTGGTGGCGTAACATCCTCACCGGTGGTAACGAGGATGTGGAACCAGGTGCTCGTGGCGACATCGAGATTCATGGTTCGCAGGTTCTCGAGTATGAACTCAACGAGACTTCTATCGACCTCATTAAGAATCAGGATGGTCTCTTCGTCGTTGGTAATGGTTTCAATGTCAAGAAGGTTGAAATCTTCACTATCCCTGGTGGTCCTGATTCTGGCGACGAGGGTGGTAGCACTGGCGAAGGTGGTGTAATCTGGGAAGGTGAACTCCAGGTCGATTGGGTTATGCCTGATCTGGGCAATGCCTACGATTTGCTCAAGAAAAATGCGAAGGCTGGTTCTGTTCTTACACTCAGCGTTCAGGAGACATCGGCTTCTTATCACATGTGCTGTGCTGTCATCGACTGGGCTGGTATCACTACCTGTAAGGCTGAGGAGAAGGAAGGCGATGGCTTGCGTGGCGACAAGAATGTCTCTGGCACTATGGATGTCGATTTCCCTCTCAACGAGCAGTCTATCGAACTCATCAAGAATGGTAATGAGTTTGGTGTCGTTGGCTATGGTTGTAAGTTGACTAAGATTACTCTCAAGTAACCTCCTATGAAGAAACTCCTTCTTTTGGCAACCTTTGCTGTTGCCTCTCATCTCGTTGTTCTTGCCCAGAACATTGAAACTGCTACTGATGCAGTGAAGAATATGGGACTCGGATGGAACCTTGGCAATACTCTTGATGCAAATTCTGCGAGTGTTGCCGACCCATCCAACGATGCCTATTGGGGTGGACAGGGACTGGAATCCGAGACTTGCTGGGGACAGGCCACAACTGCCAAGGCACTCTTCACAATGATGAAGGAGGCAGGCTTTGGTGCTATCCGTGTGCCTGTCACTTGGTACAACCACATGGACAAGGACGGAAATGTCAATGCCCAGTGGATGGCGCGTGTTCACGAAGTAGTGGATATGGTTATCGATAACGGTCTCTACTGCATCGTCAATGTGCATCATGATACTGGTGCCGACAGCAACAGCCGTAAGTCGTGGATAAAGGCCGACATGACCGTCTACAACAACCAGAAAGCCCGCTATGAGCATCTCTGGCAGCAGATTGCAGAGGAGTTCAAGGACTACGACCAGCATCTCCTCTTCGAGGCTTACAACGAGATGCTCGACATTAAGAATTCATGGTGCTTTGCTTCGTTCAATGCCACAAATCAATATGATGCGACAATTGCCAAGTCGGCCTATGATGCCATTAACAGCTATGCACAGTCGTTTGTCAATACTGTGCGTGCCACAGGTAGCAACAACAGTCAGCGCAACCTCATTGTCAACACTTATGCTTCAGCAAGTGGCGAGGGCACATGGAACTCTCATCTCACTGACCCTTTGACTCAGATGAATCTGCCTCAGGATAATGTGGAAAGCCATATCATCTTCGAGGTTCATTCCTATCCAACCATTGCGGGATACTCTCTTTCTACCATCAAGAGCAATGTTAATAAGTTCATCAGTGGCCTTAACACTCATCTTGTGTCAAAAGGTGCTCCTGTCATTGTGGGCGAGTGGGGTACAAGCAATGTTGATGCTGGTACAGGCAAGACCGATTATGAAGTAAACCGCGACCTGATGTTCGACTTCGCTACATATTTCGTGCGTCAGGCAAAGGCAAACGGCATTGGCACATTCTATTGGATGGGCATCAGTGATGGCAATTCACGCTCCTATCCGGTGTTCAGTCAGCCCGACCTTGCCGAATGTCTGGCAAAGGCTTATCATGGCGACGACTATCAAGGAAAGTATCCTGTACTCGAAGAGGTAGAGTCGTTGTTGTGCTTCGAGGGTTCAAAGGAACTGGGTTGGGGAAATGGCATCACCATTGCTGCTGATGCGTTCAAGGTTGTTGGCGAAAACTGTCAGTTGGAACTCACCTACTCACAGACTCTCGGTTCTGGCGATGACATTCAGTTCTTCTTCGGCAACTGGTCGTCAAAGCCAAGTGTCGTTGTTGATGGTACAACCTATGGTGGCGACTTCAACCCAAGCAGTGTCTATAAGACAGGTGCTGGTAGCAATCATGTCACAACCTTCACCTTCTCGGCTGCCGACTATGCAAAACTCTGTCAGTTGGGACTCATCGTCCATGGCACGGGTATCACCCTCACAAAGGCTATCTTGATTAATCCGAATGTTTCGGGCATTGAATCCCTCAACATTCACCCATCATCCATCACCCATAAATACATTGATAATGGTCGTGTGGTAATCATGAAAAATGGCAAGCGCTTCACCGCCATCGGACAAGAAATAAAATAAAGCCCCTTTCCCCCGGCCCTTTGGGCCTTCCCCTTTACTTCCCTCCGTATTTCCGGCGCCATCTACGATGACACGCCGACTTCGGTCAGTGAGCCCTCGGCAAGTTTCCCCTCCGAAGTTTCTGCGGGGCAAGGGGAGTGAAATGCAAGGAAATGAAATATAAAAGGTGAACCTCGCAAGAGATTCACCTTTTTAACTTATAACTTATAACTCTTAACTCTTAACCCTACCCCCTGCGTTAGCGGCCCTCTCCTTTAGGAGAGGGTAGGGGTGAGGCTTCCTTAGAACATATACCCAATATTCAGGAAGCAGCCCACCGACTTTGTCACATTCGACCAGTTCAGGTTGAGATCGATAGGACCAACAGGTGTCTTGTAGCCATAACCAATGGCAGCACCGAAGAGATGCTTCTGGCTGAAGATGCCAGTGAGGTCAGACGAACCTAATCCGTAGTTGAACTGCGAGAACAGGTAGTTGTTTGTCGAGAGGTGCTGACGGAGGTTCAATCCTCCGATGAGGAGCTGGTTTGGAGCAATCTGGTAGTAGTTGATACCCGCAAACGACAACTGCTGTGTGATGTAATGACCGAAGGTGCCGATACCACCGATGAAGTTACAATGATTCAGGTAAGTGTTGTTGTCCTGAATGAATCGGCCCTCGATGCTTGGGTTGATGATAGTGCTCTTGCCAAGCGAAATCGCCATGCGCCAATAACCCTCAACGATGTTCACACCGCCCTTGCCATTGAACGAATAGCCATTGTCCGTAGCGTAGTTGTATTTCACCAGCCATCGCATTCCTCGTGTAGGCAAGAGGCGTGAGTCCTGGTTGTTGAACTTCACCGAGGCATAATACATCAATGCCTTCTCATTATCTGTACTCTGTTGCAAAGCAGCCCAGTTGTCTGTAACAAGCAAGTCGTTGTAGTGGACATACGAGAACTGTGCGCCGAAGTTGAACATTATCTTTTGCCATGAACGCGAGATGTCGAGGCGTACACGATGTTTCCTGTAGTTCAGCTCGGCAACATGCTTTCCTTCGTTGTATAGTTTTGTCTCGTTGTTCGAGAAACGATAACGCAGTTCGATGCCCCATTTCTGCCAAGGCGAGATACCCGTATATGCCTGGCAGTCGATACGCTTTCCGAGTCGGGCAGAAGCACCCACCCTGAAGTGGTTTTTGTGGTTCAACTCATATTCACCACCAAGGAGGAGCGATGCCAGTTCCTCATTGTCGAAGCGGGCACCGATACCCACGAAACTTGCTTTGTTGTTACGAGTGTAGATTGTTGAAGGAGGAGTGAAAGTCTCGTAGTCGATATGCACATTCTTCGGACTGCGCTGCTTTATCTCTATCGGACCATACTCCGCCAGTTTGTCGTGCAGAGCCACCAACTCGTCCCATTTGCCTCGTGCAGCCTTGTCGCCACGAACAAGGAGCGAGTCAATCGCCTCGTCGAAGAAACTTGCTGCCGAATAGCCTTTCACATCCACATGCATGAACACATCGGTATTGGCCTTGTTCTCCTCCAGTTTGTTGGCACAGGCAATGTCGAGCACTTGCATCAGCACTTCAATGGTGGTGTTTATGTTATCGTAGCCCAACGACTGAGCACCCACGCTGACACCAATCACATAGTCGGCACCCATCTGGCGAGCCACATCCACAGGGTAGTTGTTCTTCAATCCACCGTCAACAAGCACCATGCTGTCGAGTTTCACAGGAGGGAAGGCACCCGGTATTGACATACTCGAACGAAGCGACTCCGCAAGAATACCCTTCTTCATCACCACCTCTCTGTTCGTTACGAGGTCGGTTGCCACGCAGGCGAATGGGGTAGGGAGGTCGTCATACGACATAGGCTTGAGATAGTCGGCAGTGAGTTCGCTCAACAGGTAGGAAACGCTGTTTCCCTTGAGCAATCCGCCCTCAATCACCTCGAAAGGCGATTTCTCGAAGTCGATGTTCACCATGTAAGGTTCCATTTTCTGCTGCATCTCCAGACTGCGACGGGTTTTCTGGTTCTTGTCCAAGAGCAGATCCATCCAGTTCTGACTGTTCACGATACTGTCGAGCTGATGAGTGGTGTAGCCGCAAGCATACAGACCGCCCACAAGCGAACCCATACTCGTACCGACAACCATGTCGATAGGGATTCCAGCCTCTTCAATGACCTTCAGGGCACTCACATGAGCCACACCCTTTGCACCGCCACCACTGAGGACAACAGCCACCTTTGGGCGTTTTCCCTGAGCAAGCAGCGAACCGGAAATGAAAACGAACAGCAGAGCAATAGAAAATAAGCGCTTCATATCTAATAGTAGTATTTTGATGATCTTTTTCAGTAGTTGAATGATAAACGAACTTAGGAAGTTCGTGGCAAAGGTAGTGATAAAAAATGAGAATGCAATACTTTTATGCTGAAACATTGAAAAAAAGCCCCTTATTATCTCGCTATACGGTGGGTTGAAGCAGGCAGATTAAAATAAAAAAGGTGAACCTCGGTTGAGATCCACCCTTTGTGATGTGCAAAAAGTATTCCTTACTTTATTCTTCGTCGTCTTCAAACTGCGACCACATCTTCGACTCGGCAGTGTGTGGCTTCTCCGAGCCCTGATTCGAACCTCCATTCTCGACTATAGAACCAGCGAGTAGGGT